>JACQUH010000108.1 GCA_016210375.1 Chloroflexota bacterium | reverse complement strand
GCCGGCCTGCGAATGAAGGGTATGGAGACGTTTTCGCCAGTGCGCGCGCCAACGGCCATGTCCACACCCTCGGCCACCACCATGTGGACCAGCTCAGGAAGGCGCTCGTTGGGGTAGGTTCCGTCGGCGTCGGTTATGGCGATGATGGGGTAGCGGGCGTGGCGTATGCCCGTCTTCAGGGCGGCTCCATAGCCCATGTTCTGCCGGTGCTCCACCAGCCGCACGTCGTGCTGGCGGACGGCGGCGGCGGTGCCGTCGGAGGAGCCATCGTCAATCACGATGATCTCGTGCTCGTATCCGCTGTCCGCCATGGTCTTGCGCAGTCGCTCCAGGACGGCGCCAACGCTCCTTTCCTCGTTGTAGGCAGGAACGATGACGGTCACTCCTTCAGCCAGAGCCGAAGCCTCTTCTCCATGGGGCCGCAGGGCGGCTTGCCGTGTTGTCATGACAACTCCTGCTGCGACGTGCTCACTACGAATCCAGCATCGCCCGGACGATGCGTTCTGCGGCGTGGCCATCCCACAGAGGCGGCGGCCCCTTGTGTTTCGCGGCCCCCTTGCCTTCCAGGGTTTCCATTATGGCCAACGCCAGGGCCTTTCCCCCGGGAGGCGCCAGCCGATTGGTACCGTGGGTGATGGTGATGGGGCGCTCGGTGTTGGGCCGCACGGTCAGGCAGGGCACGCCCAGGTACGTGGTCTCTTCCTGCACGCCGCCGGAGTCTGTCACCACCACTGCCGCCTTGCGCATCAGGGCCAGGAAGTCAAAGTAGCCCAGCGGCTCAAAGAGGTGTAGTCCCCCAGGCCAGCGGGCCGGTCCCAGGGCCTTCATGCGCTCCTGGGTCCTGGGGTGCACAGGGAACACCACCGGGGCGGCCCCGGCTACCTGCACCAGCGCCGAGAGGATGGCCCCCAGAGTGGCGGGGTCATCCACGTTGGAGGGCCGGTGAAGCGTGACCAGCACATACAAGTGCCCTGCAAGGCGCGCCATCAGGTCAGCCAGGCCAGGAGCGATGGGATGTTGCAGCCGGTCTTCCTGGGCCTGGGCCGCCGCCAGGGAGTCCACCATCACGTTGCCCACCAGCCGCACCTTTGCTGGAGAGATGCCTTCGCGAGCAAGGTTATCATCCCCGTCCTGGGAAGGCGTGAACAACAGGTCGGAGACCTGGTCGGTGACGATGCGGTTGACCTCCTCCGGCATGGAGCGGTCAAAGGAGCGCAGGCCGGCCTCCACGTGGGCGACGGCTATGTGCAGCTTGGCGGCGGCCAGGGAGCCGGCCAGGGCGGAGTTGGTGTCGCCGTACACCAGGACCCACTCTGGCCTTTCCGCCTGCATGACTCTCTCGCACTCCGCCAGCATGTGGCCCGTCTGAACGCCGTGGGGGCCAGAGCCGATCTCCAGGTTGTGGTCCGGCTGGGGGATGTGCAGCTCCTCAAAGAAGAGGGCGGACATCTGGTAGTCGTAGTGCTGGCCCGTGTGCACCAGCCTCTGCTGGAAACGGCCGGGGTGGCCGTCCATGGCCCTGATGACGGGGGCCACCTTCATGAAGTTGGGCCGCGCCCCAACGATGTGCATGACGCGCATGGGGCGATCAGGCTTCGGGCGCGAGGCCGTCGTGGGTCCTGGTATACGTGGCCCCACAAGCGGCACAGGTTGCCTTGTCCAGCGCAACCCTTAGCCGCTCGCCGCAGGCGCACATCCAGCCGACCCGCCGCGCCGGCATGCCCACTACCAGCGCGTAGTCTGGAACATCCTTGGTCACAACGGCCCCTGCGCCGATGAAGGCGTACCGGCCAACGGTGTGCCCGCAGAGGATGGTAGCGTTGGCCCCAATGGAAGCGCCGCGTTTGACCAAGGTCGGCAGGTAAACGCCGTGCTTGGGGAACTCGGTGCGAGGGTTGATGTCGTTGGTGAAGACGCACGAGGGGCCGCAGAAGACGTTGTCCTCCAGCGTCACCCCCTCGTAAATGGACACGTTGTTCTGTATGTGCACGCCAGCCCCGATATGGACGCCCTTGCCCACGAAGGTGTTTTGCCCCAGGACGCACCGTCCGCCAATGACGGCTCCGGACATGACGTGGCAAAAATGCCATATCTTGGTGCCGGGGCCTATCTGGCAAGGCTCCTCCACGATGCTGGAGGGATGGATGTAGACGTCCCTGCGCTCAGTCACTGGCCACCGCTCCGGGGACAGGGCTGAGCTTGACCCAGTTTCCTTCTGTGTCCAGGGAATGCTGGCAGGCCCCCAAAACCTGGAGGACCCGCAGGCCCTCCTGTCCATCTGTGCGAGGACGCTGGCCCGTGGCCACGCAGTCCAGAAAGTGACGGCACTCCTGGTTCAGCGGCTCCGCGCTGGAGATGGGGACGACCTCGCCCTCCGCCCGCCGGGTGGTAAACTGCCCGTTGACAAGCTCCACGCCGTGGTCGTAGACCAGCAGCTTCTTGTCCGCCGCCACGTCGTCAAAGACCGCCATCCTCCTGGATCCCACCACGACGAGGCGCTGCTCCTTGAAGGGATAGAGCCAGCTCACCACGATGTGGCCCCGGCCGCCGTCAGCAAAGGCCAGGTGTATGGCCGTCACATCCTCAATATGGGGTTGGAGGTACGCGCCACCCATGGCCGAGACCTGAAGGGGGAGGTCCCCGGCCAGGGCCAGGAGCACCGAGACATCGTGAGGGGCCAGGCTCCACAGAGCGTTCTCGTCCGTGCGCACCGCCCCCAGGTTAAGGCGATGGGAAGAGAGGAAGTGCACCTGGCCCAGATCGCCGCGCTGCACCAACTCCCGCAGAGCCACGACGGCTGGGTGATACTGGAGAAGGTGGCCCACCATGAGAGTGGCGCCTCGCTGTTCTGCCAGTTGCGCCAGAGCCTCCCCCTGGATGTAGTCCAGCGCCAGTGGCTTCTCCACGTAGACGTGCTTGCCGGCAGAGAGGGCCTTTGCGGCCATGGCGTAGTGGGTCACCGCAGGGGTTGCCACGGCGACCGCCTGCACTTCCGGGTCTTGCAACACACCATCAAAGTCTGAAGTGAGCTTCACCCCTGGGTAGAGGCGATGGCATTCGGCCAGGGAAGCTGGGCTGGCGTCGCAGATGGTGTGGAGTGCTCCAAGCTGGTGGAAGTTGCGCGCCAGATTCCGTCCCCATCTTCCGACGCCCGCCAGGGCTACTGTTGGTTGTGACATGCCAGAAGCACCTCTGTGACTAGTCTGAAAGGGCCCGGCCCATGGAGCCGGCGGAGGTGTTGGACGTGGCTAATATCGTCCCGCGCCTCCCCACACCCCGGTACTCAAAGCCCAGCCGGGCCATGGCGTCGGGGTCCAGGGCGTTGCGTCCGTCAAAGAGCAGCCTTGGTGGCGCCATGCGCCTGGCTGCGGCGGCCCAGTCAGAGCTGACAATCTCGCGCCACTCAGTGGCCAGGACGACCGCCTGAGCGCCCTCCACCGCTTCGGCTACGGAGCCGCACACCTTGGCTTCAGGCGGCAGCACCTTACGCGCATCGGCGGCGGGATCGTAGGCCCGCACCTCCATACCCTCCTCCACCAGCAGCGGGACCAGGTCCAGGGCAGGAGCATCGCGAGTGTCGTCGGTGTCTGGCTTGAAGGCTATGCCCAGCACCGCTACCTTCACGCCCTGCAAGGCGCCGAAGACCTCGCGCAGGGCTAGCAGGGGCAGCAGTCGCTGCCGGTTGTTGACCGTGATCACCGAGCGCAGAAGCTCAAAGCTGTGGCCGTTGGAGGTGGAGAGGAAGTCCAGGGCGCGCACGTCCTTGGGGAAACAGGAGCCGCCGTAGCCCAGGCCTGGACGCAGGTAGTTGGACCCGATGCGTGGGTCAAGGCCGATGCCGTGGGTCACATCATCAATGTGGGCGTCAAGGCGCTCGCACAGGTTGGCAATCTCGTTGACAAAGGCGATCTTCGTGGCAAGGAAGGCATTGGCAGCGTATTTGATCATCTCCGCACTGGTGACGTCCGTGGCCACCACGGGCGCCTCCATGTCGTGATAGAGAGCCTTCATGCGCTTCAGAGCAATGGGGCTACTGGCCCCGATGACGATGCGGTCCGGGTGGAACCAGTCGTGGACGGCGTTGCCCTCCCGCAGGAACTCCGGGTTGGAGACGTACCCAATGCCGGCGGCGTCAAGGAACTGGGCCTTCAGCCGCTTACCCGTGCCTGGGGGCACGGTGCTCTTCATGACGACGGCCGATGCGCCGGAGACGTTCCTGATGGCCCACTCCAGGGCTGAGCGGACGTAGGCCAGGTTGGCGCCGCCGCTGGCCAGGGAGGGCGTGCCGACGCACACCATGACCAGGTCCGCAGAGCGATCGGCAGGGTCGTCTACGTGAGCTAGCCGCAGCCGGCCCGAGGCCAGGCCCGAGGCCAGTAGCTCCTTCAGCCCCGGTTCAAAACCCACAACGTTCCCGCTGGCCAGGTTGGACACAACCTCCCGGTTGATGTCCAGACCAAGGACCTCGTGGCCGCTGCGGGCAAAGGCCGCAGAAGCCACGGAGCCTACGTAACCAAGCCCCAAAATTACTACTTTCATCGGATTTCCCCTTGGCCTCTTTGACGCCTCTCTCCTGAGCCTAGACGGCCTTCTTGAGGGCGTCTGCAATCTCGCGCACCTGGTCTTGGGTAAGCTCCGGGTACATGGGCAAGGAAAGGACGTGCTCCTGGGCGTGCTCGCTCACGGGGAAGTCGCCCGGCTTGTAACCCAGGTCGCCGAAGACGGGCTGGCAGTGCAGCGAGTAGGGGTAGTAGACGGCGTTGCCAATCCCGTGCTGGTTCAGCACTTGCTGCACACGCTCCCGGTTTTGCACCTGGACCGTGTAATAGCCGAAGGCGTGCAAGCATCCCTCCGTCACGGTGGGCCTCACAATCGGCAGACCTTGCAGGGCGGCATCGTACCAGCGGGCCACCTGGTTACGCTGCTGGATGAATGCGTCCAGATGCCTCAGCTTCACTCGCAGATAGGCGGCCTGCACGGTGTCCAGCCGGCTGTTCAGGCCGTGAGTCTCCGAGTAATACTTCTTTACTGCGCCATGGTCGCGGATCGTACGGACCATCTGGGCCGCCTGTGCGTCCTTGACGATCACGGCGCCACCGTCCCCTGCGCCGCCAATGGTCTTGCTGGGGAAGAAGCTCAGGCACCCGGCGTCGCCGATGCCCCCCAGGGGGCGACCCTTGTACTTGCCGCCCAGGGACTGGGCGCCGTCCTCAATCACCGACAGGCCGTGAAGCCGGGCCAGCGCCATGAGAGGGTCCATATCCGCAGCCTGGCCAAAGAGGTGCACGGGCAGGATGGCCCTGGTACGGGAGGTGATGGCCGTGCGGACATTCTCGGGGTCAATGTTATAGGTTTGGGAGTCAATATCGGCGAAGACAGGGGTGGCCCCGCACCGCGCGATGGCCTCGGCGGTGGCAACAAAGGTAAAGGGCGTGGTGATGACTTCGCTCCCAGGCCCAATGCCCAGAGACCGCAGGGCCAGGTACAGGGCGTCGGTGCCCGAGGCGCATCCGACGGCGTGCTCCGACTCGGTGTATTCCGCAAGCTGGCCCTCAAAGGCCGCCACGGCAGGGCCGTTGATGAACTGCGTGCTCTCCAATGCCGAAAGGACGGCGTTCGCTAGCTCCTGTTTCAACTGCTGGGAATGAGCTTTCAAGTCTACCAGGGGTACGGCCATCTCTAACCCTTGCCTTTCTCCACGTAGTAACTACAGCGCTGAGACCAGGTTGGCATGAGGGATCCTGCATGTCGTAGGGTCAAAGGAGAAACCTGGGGCCAGGGTAGTCCTGGGCCCCACGCGGGGCCTGGCGGCCCTTGGGCGTAAGGAGGTTTCCCGAGAGTAGACCCTGAGGTACGAGGGATGCATGGTGAAGAGCGATCAGTGTCCCGGTGCGCTGGGAGCGCCCAGACGCCGGAGGTTAGACCCTTGCACGTCTTTCAGGGCATTCCTGGTGTCGTACACCAGCGGCGCATGGGCTGCCACCAGCCTGTAGTCCACAGCGGTATGGTCGGTGGTGACGATCGCGAGGTCGGTGCTCTGCAACGTTTCGCGCGTCAGGGCCACGGACTCTAAGTAGCGGCTAGCTATTTCTATGGTCGGCACATGAGGGTCGTGATAGGCCACCCTGGCGCCTCTTTCCAAGAGCAACTCCACGACCTTCAGGGCGGCGGACTCCCGCGTATCGGAGATGTCACGCTTGTAGGCCAGGCCCAGGACCAGCACGTTGGAGCCTTTCAGGGCCTTACCCACGGAGTTCAGTTGCTCCATGGCCTGGGAGACGACGTAGCCGGGCATGTCCTCGTTGATCTCGCCAGCCAACTCTATGAAACGGGTCGTGAAGCCGTATTCTTTGGCCTTCCAGGAGAGGTAGAAGGGGTCTATGGGGATGCAGTGCCCTCCTACGCCGGGGCCGGGATAGAAAGACATGAAGCCAAAGGGCTTGGTGGAAGCGGCGTTGATGACCTCCCAGATGTCCACGCCCATGCGATCGCACAGTTGGCTCAGCTCGTTTACCAGGGAGACGTTCACCACGCGAAAGGTGTTCTCCAGGAGCTTGCTCATCTCAGCAACCCGAGGCGACGACACAGGGTGCGTGTGGGCGCTGATGGCAGCCTCGTAAAAAGCGCAGGCCACCCTGGTGCAGGCGGGGGTCACTCCCCCTACCACCTTGGGCGAGTTCCGCAACCGCGACGCGGCATTCCCCGGGTCTATGCGCTCCGAAGAGTAGGCCACGAAGACGTCCTTGCCCACCTGCAGGCCCTTGCCTTCTATGCCGGGGAGCACCGCCTCTTCCAGGGTGCCTGGGTAGCTGGTGCTCTCCATGATGATAAGCTGCCCGGCATGGACGTAGGGCAAGGAGAGCTGCACCACATTGCGGATGTATTGAATGTCCGGGTTGCGGTTCCTGTCCAGGGGCGTCGGCACCGCAACCACCATAACGTCTGTATGGGCGAGAACCTCGTAGCCCAGTTGGGCCCGCACCTTGTGGCCCTCTACCAGATGGCGGAGGTCCTCGGTCAGGACGTCGGGTATGTAGCTCTCGCCCCGGTTCACAGAGTCCACCCGGCTGGCCTGCATCTCAATTCCGGTAACGGTGAACCCGCCCTGGGCAATCTCTGTGGCCAGAGGCAGGCCAACGTATCCCAGTCCTACCACGGCTACCCGGGCCTGGCGGGTGCTCAGTTTTTGCAGCAAGGCCTGCTCATGGGAACGCGCGGTCAATGTCTCGGTCAAGCTTCTCTCTCCCTCTTCAATGGCTGCCCCCTGATACAGTTTCCAGTCCGGCAAGACAGTCCCGTTTGCTTGGCGTGGGCATCATACCCCACGCCCTTACGGTCATGAACTAAATACTTGTGCAGGGTGGTTCTGACCTCTCCCCCTGTGGTCCCCCTCTCCGCAACGGAGAGGGGGACGGTATTTCCCCCTTCCCGTGCGGGAAGGGGGACTAAGGGGGTTAGGTTATTTCGTACATAACCTTCATTCGGGAGACATGAAACCCACACCCGTTCAAGCAGAACCGCCCCTCCACGTCCTAGTGTAGCGATGCACATGGATTGTTAGTTATGGAAAGCTATCGGCGCAACGTGTGCTGCCTTAGACCTCTCCCTCTCCGCACGGAGAGGGAGAGCATTCCCCCTTCCCGTGCGGGAAGGGGGCCAGGGCGCTAGGTCAGGCTCGGTAACGAAGCGTTAGAAGCACCACTCTAGCGGCCGTACTCCAGGCGGAGGGCGAGCTCCGCTGGCAGGCCGATATGAAGCATCTTCTGCTGGGTGACGGCTATCGGGTAGTCCACCCGGTGCAGGACGATGCTATTGGTATCTTCGTCGTACAGCACGAAGGAGGCGCGGGGGTCGCCGTCCCGGGGCTGGCCAACAGAGCCAGGGTTAAGGATAACCCGGTGGTCTTCCAGCGCCACGGGCGCGCTTCCAGGCAGTTGGTAGAAGGTTGGGCTGCCCTGGTTCTCCTGGCACAGGAAAGGGACGTGGGAGTGGGAGACCAGGCAGCGCAGAGTCTTGAGGAGCAGGAAGGTGGCAGAGGCAGCTTCTGGGTTGACCAGGTACTCCCAGAGGGGGTCTCGGAGGCTTCCGTGGGCCAAGGTGAAGCTCCCCTCGGTGTGAGTCAGAGGCAGGCTCTTCAGATAGGCCTTTTGCTCTTCTGACAGATTTCGGGCAGTCCACTGGCAGGCAGAGGCAGCCAGGGGGTTGAAGGCGTCCAGTCCCACAAGGCCTACGGCGGCGTGATCGTGGTTGCCCGCTATGTTGACCGGGTTGTATTGTCTCAGAAGGTCCAGGCAGGGGCCGGGGTCTGGCCCGTAGCCCACGGTATCCCCCAGGCACCACACCTTGTCAAAGTCCCCACGGTCTTCGGCCCGCTGGAGCACCGCCTGGAACGCCTCCAGGTTGCCATGGATGTCGCCAAGGATGAGGATGCGCATGGCAGGTGAGGTATAGCACGCCAGAAGAGGCAAGGCAAGGGCTCCGTTCCTTTTTCTCCGCGAAAGAGGCCTTGGGAGAAGTCAGAACATGCGTCAAACTATTCTGTTCATGACCATAAATCGGGGGTTAGGTGAACCCCAAACCGGGCGCTTTAGTGCCAGGTCATATTGATCGCCACCCCTAAGCAAACGGAACCATTGCCCCAACCTTGTTGAAGAAGAGAGGGCAGGTTGGTATAATCGCTGTGCTTTCCCGTAGACGCTTTGGAGGTGGGCGCATGCCTATTGTCCGCGTTGAGATGTGGCCTGGCAGGACCCAAGCCCAGAAGGCCGAACTGGCCAGGGCCATCACGGATGCCATAGTGAGGATAGCCAAGACCACGCCAGAAGCGACCATTGTGCTTTTTGAAGAGGTGGCCAAGGAGAACTGGTCCCAGGGTGGGAAGCTCGCCTCCGAATCGTAGCCCCGCGGAGCCTATGGGAAGCCTCTATCATCACCGTTGGAGATATTTGGCGGCCTGATAGTAACTATTGACAGCCCAATGAAGGGAATGGTAAAGTCCTACCACTTGCGTTGTCATGATCCGGCCCGCTAGCTCAATTGGTAGAGCAACTGGCTCTTAATCAGTAGGTTCTCGGTTCGAGCCCGAGGCGGGTCACCAGAGGCCACGCGCCGTGGGCAGTTTCCTCCGGCTCTCTGTAAGGGGAAGTGTCGGAACTGGCAGACGAGCATGATTTAGGATCATGTGCCGAAAGGCGTAGGAGTTCGAGTCTCCTCTTCCCCAGGTCTTGCGTCCATGAGCGGGAGGGAAGAGCCGAAAGGGTCGCGCAAGGGAATGTGGTGTGTGACACGGTCTTGAAAACCAAAGCAAGGGAGGAGCATCAGTGCCAGCACTCCTAGAGGTAAAGGACCTAGCTACCTACTTCTATACCCCTGAAGGGGTAGTGAAGGCGGTGGACGGCGTCTCCTATGACCTGGAAGAGGGCGAGACCCTGGGCCTGGTGGGGGAAAGCGGCTGCGGCAAGAGCGTGAGCGCCCTGTCTGTGATGGGACTTATCCCCTGGCCGCCGGGTAAGATTGTGAGCGGCGAAATCCTTTTCCAAGGGGAAGACCTGAGAAAGTACGATGATGAGGAGATGCGCCACGTCCGGGGCAAAGAGATCGCTATGGTCTTCCAGGAGCCCATGACCTCTTTGAACCCGGTGCTCACTATTGGCCGCCAGCTCACGGAGACCATGGAGCTGCATCTGAAGTTGAACAAGGAGGCGGCTCAGGCCCGGGCCGTGGAGCTGCTGGAGAAGGTGGGCATTCCCGACCCCGAGCGGCGGCTGTCCCAGTACCCCCACCAGTTCAGCGGAGGCATGAGGCAGCGCGTCATGATCGCCATGGCCCTGAGCTGCGACCCCAAGCTTCTCATTGCCGATGAGCCGACTACCGCTCTGGACGTGACCATTCAAGCCCAGATCCTTGAACTGATGAAAGGCCTGACCCAGGAGTTCGGGGTTGCTCTCATCATTATTACTCATAACCTTGGTGTAGTAGCCAGATACGCCGACCGGGTAAACGTCATGTACGCAGGCAAGGTCATAGAGCGTGGGTCTGCTGCCGAGATATACTCCAACCCCCGTCACCCTTATACCCTTGGCCTGCTGCACTCCGTCCCCAGGCTTGACCAGCCCAGAAAAGAGCAGCTTGACCCCATACAAGGTCAGCCGCCAGACCTCAGCAACCTGCCAGCAGGCTGTTCCTTTCGCGCCCGCTGCCGGTACGCCCTGGATAAATGCGCTACAGAAGTGCCACCCCTTGAATCGGTGAGCAACGGCCACCAGGCGGC
>JACQUH010000107.1 GCA_016210375.1 Chloroflexota bacterium | reverse complement strand
TTTGAATCGGTGTGATGCGGCAGAGCCGCATCACACCGATTCCTCAAATCATCGTCCCCCTCTCCGTAACGGAGAGGGGGACTACAGGGGGAGAGGTCAATACCGCAAGACACAAGTATTTGGTTAATGACCTAAAGGCTGGAGCATGATGCCGCCCCCTTCAGCGGCGGTGCCACGATGCTTCTTGAGGGGGTTTCCGGGCTGATAACCCTGGCACACGAAGATGGGACGCCCACTGAAAAGCAAACAGACCTTCCTCTCAGCTCGCCGTGCTCTTGCCCCTGCTCTCCTTGATGAAAGGCAAAAAGACCGCTGCGGCCACCAATCGCACAATGCCTGAGATCAGGAACAGCGTCATCACCGGGTACGCAAAAAGCACCGGGACATATTCCACTATGAGGCCGCCCACGAGGGCTCCCACGAAAAGACCCACTCCCCCAAAGGCTGCCAGGTAGCCCACCACCCTCGTCCTCTCTCCCGGCGGAGAAACCTCGTACACGTAGTTTAGCGAACACAGGGTGAAGCCACTCCAGGCGATGCCGCCTATGATGTTGATCACCATCAGGAAAGGTACCTGGTGGGACACCAACCACAGGAGGGGCATGGCACTCAGGCCCAGCCCCGTGACCCGTATCACCCCCACATTGCCGTGCCGGTCGGCATAGATTCCCCACAGGCGGCTCCCGATAATGGTCGCCACGACGCTCACCACCTGCAAGAGGACAAAGGTGGTATAGCTGAACTTCAGGTCGCGCAACATGAAGATGGAAAAGTAGGGGCCAGCGATGAACACGCCCAGGTAGAGCACCATGGTGTACAGCACAACTCGCCCCAGGACCGTGCGCTGGGCCGTCTTCACGAACTCCAGAAGGCCCATGCTCGCCCTGGCCGTCCTCATGGGCGGCTCGTGCATGCCCCAGATCAGTGCCAGGGACCACAACCGCATGGACGCCCCGGTCAGAAACAGGATGGTGAACCCCCAGTAGGCCCCATCCTGCATCCGGTCCAGGAGGACCCCAAAGCCCATGACGACCGACATCCCCACCAGGCTTCCCACGGAGGCCCTGAAGCCCAGAAAGTTGCCCCGCCGGTGCAAGGGCAACAGGTCTGCGATCCAGCTCCCCCAGGCCGGTGCCGGGAACTGGTAGAACACGTTGGTGAAGACAGCCAGCGGCACCAGCCAGAGGACCGGATCTGCCAGGGACAGATGCGGGATGACTGACAACACGAGCCACGGCAGGACCCCCAAGCCCACGGAAAGGAGGAGCACACGCCTGCGGGAGTGAGTCCAGCTCACAAGCTTGTGAGTGAGCAACTGGGACTGGGCGGCAAGCAATTGAGGGAAAGCGTGGAGCAGGCCGATCATCAGCGGCGCACCGCCCAGCGCAATGGCCAGGGGGGCGATGAAGTTGTCGGCGATGGAGAGGGCTAAGGTGCCAGGGACCCCCTCCCAGAAGGCAAGCCGAAGGGTGCGCCGCGTGGCCCTCTGACGCCTTTCGTGGTCGGAAGCACGAGCCTCTGGTTCACCTGCCCCCGCAATGGTGTCCACCATGCTTGGCAGCGTATCGGTTTGGTCGCGGGCTTGTCAAGGAAGCATCGCACCCGTTTCATTGATCCACCGGCCTGCATCCAAGCCGCCGGGAACAAACCCTCTCAAGACTACCTCTTCCCTCCAGCCTGAAGGGAGAAGCATGACGCCGCCCCCTCTCAGCCATCAACTGAATGCTGTGCCGCTGCGGTTCTGACCTCTCCCCCTGTGGTCGCCCTCTCCCTTTGGGGGCCTTGTTCCAAAAGTCCTTTGACCTCACCCCCTGTGGTCCCCCTCTCCCTTCAGGAGAGGGGGACGATGGTCTTCAGAATCGGATTGATGCGGCTACGCCGCATCAATCCGATTCAAATGTAAGTCTCCCCCCTTCCTCTGCGGGAAGGGGGAGCCAGAGGGGGTTAGGTGGTTTGGTCAAAGACCGTCGGGAGGCGGTACACCAGCGTTTGCAGATGGCTCTTACGGCGCGGGGCTCTTTGCCTTGATGGCAATCCACACCACCAAGATGACCAGCAGCGTCTGCTCAATGAGGACCGCCATCTTCAAGGTGATGACCCCTCCGAAGAAGCCGAGAAAGACAACCTGGCTGGCAATATAGAGCCAGAGGGCCGCAGCGTAGCTCTGCTTGGCTTGCGTGAGACGCCTGATGGCCCACAAGCCGACCACAAGGAAAACCAGGTGCGCCAGGATAAACAGAGCCTTAGGCAGGTCATCCAGGAAACCACCGATTGGCATGGCAGTCCTCCTTCTGACAGGGCGCCCCCAGGCCTTTTGGGGGAAGGCACGCATCGCTTGCTCCAGAGGGCGTTCACAATACACCCCTTCCTCGTCGCTGTCAATCTGACAAAGCGTCGTGTTCGCGCCCTTTTCGCCGTCGTCCGCCTTGAAATTTCAGGTTTGCAAACACAAACGATGCCGACTTCAGCCGCAGGAAACCAGCCTGAAAAACAGGCAAAAGGGACGCCTTCCTGCGGTTCTGTTTGCTTTGTAGTGGTGGTACCATCCCCTGGCACTGAAGTGCCAGGTTTTAAGTTCACCAACCCCCGACTTCAGTCGGGGGGATCCAGACCACCCGAAAGCAAAAGGGACGCCTTCCTGCCCTCCAATTGCTCCTCCCGATGGCCCGTGCTATCCTGGCTTCACAACCTGTCCAGGGATGCCCCCATGTTTGTTATCGGCACGGCAGGCCACGTTGACCACGGCAAGTCTACCCTGGTGAAGGCCCTCACGGGCATTGACCCCGACCGCCTCCGAGAGGAGAAGGAGCGGGGCATGACTATTGACCTGGGCTTTGCCTGGCTGCGGCTGCCCAGCGGCCGCGAGGTCAGCATCGTGGACGTGCCAGGGCACGAGCGGTTCATCAAGAACATGCTAGCCGGCGTTGGGGGCATTGACATGGCCCTCCTGGTCATCGCCGCCGACGAATCGGTGATGCCCCAGACCAGGGAGCATCTGGCCATCCTGGATATCCTCCAGGTGAAACGGGGTATCGTTGCCCTGACCAAACGGGACCTGGTGGAGGTGGACTGGCTGGAGCTGGTGGCCGCCGAGGTGGAGGAGACCCTGGCCGGCACAACCCTGCAGGGGTCGCCCATCGTGCCCGTCTCTTCCTTCACCCGGGAGGGCTTGCCGGACCTGGTGGCCACCATGGACAGGGTGCTCTCGGAGGCGACGCCCCGCCGGGACACCGGCCGTCCCCGGCTTCCCATAGACCGCTCCTTCGTCATCACTGGCTTTGGCTCCGTGGTCACGGGGACGCTGACCGATGGCTCCCTGCACACAGGGCAGGAGGTGGAGCTCGTGCTGGCCCGGAAAGGGGCGCGCATCCGGGGCCTTCAGACCCACCGCAAGAGCGAAGAGGTCGCCCTGCCTGGTACTCGCACCGCCGTGAACCTGGCCGGCGTATCCCACGAAGAGATACGGCGGGGCGACGTGCTGACCATCCCCGGCTGGCTCAAGCCTACCGACGCCTTGGATGTGCGCCTGCGCCTGGTAGCCGACGCTCCACGGCCCCTACGCCACAACGCGGCCGTTACCTTCCATACCGGCGCCAGCGAGTCCATCGCCCGGGTGCGTCTCCTGGACAGAGAGCAACTCATGGCGGGCGAGACGGGTTGGGCCCAGGTGCGTCTGGAGGAACCCGTGGCCGTGGTGAAAGGCGACTACTTCGTCATTCGCTCGCCCGATACCACCCTGGGCGGCGGCAACGTTGTGGACGCCCATGCCCGACGGCACCGCCGCTTTCATGCCCCCACCCTGAGCCGGCTGGAGGTGCTGGAGGGCGGCTCAGGCGCAGACCTGCTGGCCGAGGCCCTGGACACCTGGGGGCCAATGCCATTGCCCGCCCTGGCCCAGCGCACCAACCTTTCCCTGGACGAGGCGCGGTCCCTCGCCCAGGCGCTCCTGGAACGGGGCGCCCTCGTGTCCCTTGGAGCCGACGGCCCCCAGGGGGAGGCGCTCCTGCTGACCGCCTCCCTGTGGACGCAGATGACAGAGCGGGCAATGGCAGCCCTCTCGGCGTACCACCGCCAGTTTCCCCTGCGGCAAGGGATGCCCAGGGAGGAGCTGCGGAGCAAGCTGGGCCTGGCAGGGGGCGCCTCGGCCCTGGCCCTGGAGCGCCTTGCCCACGAGGGCATCCTGGTGGAAAGGGAGGCGTCGGTGCGGCTGCCGGAGCACGAGATAGCCGTGACGCCGGAGCAGCGCCGCCGCCTGGACGACTACGTCCGCCTGCTGGGATCGGAGCCTTTCTCGCCGCCTACGGCAGAGCCGCCAGAGCCTGACCTGCTGAACGTCCTGGTGGAGGAAGGCAAGGTGGTGAAGGTCAGCGACTCGGTTGTCTTCTCAGCCACCGCCTACCAGGAGATGGTGGACCGTATCCTGGCCCACCTGACGGCCGAAGGCAAGATCACCGTGGCCCAGGTGCGCGATACCTTTGGCACCAGCCGCAAGTACGCCCTGGCCCTCATGGAGCACCTGGACCAGCGCCGCATCACCCGCCGCGTGGGTGACGATCGGGTGCTGCGGTAGGGAAGGTACAGTCCCGATGCATCGGGACTGCCGGGGTAACAGTGGTGTCCCCTGAAATAGCTTGGTCCCCCTTCCCTTCAGGGAAGGGGGACCAAGGGGATTAGGTATCATGCCCCTTAACCTTGATAGCGTCTCCCAGCAGATAGACGCCCTGGCCGCAGACCTCCAGGCGCAGGGCCAGGACCGCGCCCAACGTCTTCTGCTCGCCCTCCAGACCCTCGCCTCCGCCGACGGTCACGCCCTGAACCGCAAGCACGACGCCGGACGCTTCGCCTGGCCTGCGCCACGCCTGCCGGCGAGCCCTTCGGCCCATTTCGCTGCCCCCGCCGCGCCGTCCGACTACCGCGCCCTGGCCACCGATGGCTCCCACATAGACGTGGAGCGCCACCTGGCGGCCCGCTGCGCCCTGGTCAACATCAGCAAGGTCATGCTTCAGTACGGCCAGAACCCCGGCGCACGCCTGGAAAGCACCCCTACCCTCTATACCGGCGACTCCCTCTCCCTGAAGGTTCCCCAGACGGCCCAGGAGTACCCCCTGGAAGGCCCGCTTATGGGCATCCAGCGCTCCATTGACGAGGTCGTCGCTCTGGCGGAGCTGGCCGAGGACACGGCGGGCGACGCCTCCCGATTGTATCGGGACAGGCTGCCCACGCTGGCGCTCATTGACGGCTCCCTTATCCTCTGGGGGCCGGCGGACCAGCAGTACCCCGACGAGATACGCCGCACTCTACTGGAGGAGCGCCTCATTCCCGCCCTGGCCCGCCTGCAAGCCCTGAACGACAAAGGCCCGCTGGCCCTGGCCGCCTATGTCAG
Source organism: Chloroflexota bacterium (assembly GCA_016210375.1). Taxonomy (GTDB): domain Bacteria; phylum Chloroflexota; class Dehalococcoidia; order Lucifugimonadales; family JACPCL1; genus JACPCL1. The sequence continues at coordinate 3,262 of JACQUH010000107.1, read as the reverse complement.
CCTTCCCTCCAGCGCCGGCGTCGCCAACGCTCTGCGCCTGGCCCACTGCCCCTACCCTGCTCCCCAGTGCGACCAGTATTGCGGACACCTGCGGGCGGGCGACCGCCCCTGCGACAACGTCGGCGGCCTGCTGGACCGCGACCTCATGGCCCAGACACTCGCGCCCGGTGAGCGCTCCGCCCTCTTTGAGAGCGCCTCCTCTATCGTGGAGCGCTTCTACCAGGGGCACGAGGTCAGCTTCTTCTACCTGAACGCCGGCGACGAGATCGCACGGGTGGAGGTGCCCGCCTGGGTTGCCAACAACGACGCGTTGCTGGACCTGGCCCACGCCGCCGTCCTGGACCAGTGCCGCCGGGGCTTGGGTTATCCCGCCGCCATCATGGAGGCCCACGAGCAGGCAGTCATCAACGGCCATGAGCGGGAGCTGTTCTGCCAGATGGTGGAGGAGGCGCTAGCAGGCAGCCGCCTGCCCGTCTATACTTCCGGCAAGGCCTGGAGCAAGAGAACGCGGTGGGTGTAACAGTCCCTGCTCTACTTCCATTAACCGCTAGTTAGTGGAAGAGATGCTCTCTTGCTTATCCTGACTGAGACGTCGAGCGTGCTACAATCGTGGCAGGTATGGAGGCACAGCGATGGCAAGACAAGACCTGCTCACCCGCATCTCAATTAACCCTGAGATTTGCCACGGACAGGCGTGCATTCGTGGCACGCGCATCATGGTCAGCATCATCCTGGATTGCCTTGCAGCAGGCATGTCAGAAAGGGAGATTATTGCAGAATACCCAACCCTTGCCGTAGAGGACATCCGCGCGGCTATCGCCTACGGCGCAGCGCTTGCCCAAGAGCAGGTTCTGCCTCTTACCGGTTCCTTGTATTCATAGGTTGTACCGAACGATGGAGACTATACCATGCAACAGCCGCAACCATTGGCCCAACCCTTTGGAACGCTAATCCACCAGATTGAAACCGGAGCTATCAAGATTCCCCAGTTTCAAAGGGCCTTCGTTTGGGACCTAAAGAAATCTACCAAATTGCTTGATAGTCTGCTCAAGGGATACCCGATTGGTACGTTTATCTTTTGGAGAACCAAAGATGAGCTTCGCTCAATCCGTAATTTGGGCGGCATTGAACTCCCACCAACTCCGAAAGGTGACTATATCCATTACGTCCTTGATGGGCAGCAACGGCTCACTACATTGTTTGTCACTGTGAAGGGACTCAAAATTGAGAGAGGAGGCCAAATTGATGATTTCTCCAAGATGTATATTGACCTTGAAGTGGGCAACGACGGAGACATCGTCCTGAATGACGTATCAAACAAGCTACCGTTATCTTTCATAAGCGTGAGCGACCTTCTAAGTGCTGAATTTACCACATTGGCAAGATTTCCTGAGCAATACCACACCAAAATGCAGAGGTACAAGAGGACCCTTGAGGGATACAACTTCTCGGTGATTCTTGTCCCGGAGGCTCCTATTGACGTCGCGACTGAGATTTTCACGCGCCTAAATGTCTTCGGACAGCCCCTTTCTGTTTTTGAAATCATGGTCGCCAAAACATATAGCGTTGAACCAGCCTTCGATCTTGCTGAGAAAACGAGTGAGTTATTAGCCGCTCTTTCTGATGCGGGATACGGAACCATACCGGATATCGTTATCTTGCAGGCCATTTCGGCGATAATGGTCAAAGAGTGTTCTAAGAGAGAAATCCTGCGTCTTGACAAGGGGCGTTTCATTAATGCCTGGCCTGCTGCTGTTGAGGCAATTAGAGCAGCTGTGGACTATTTCAGGCAGGTATTCAGGATTCCCGTCTCTCAACTGCTCCCATACAACAGTCTCCTGGTTCCCTTTGCGTATTTCTTTTCCCGCCATGCCGACCGTCCCACCGGAGACATGCAGCAGCATCTCCAAGACCTCTTTTGGCGGGTTTCTCTCGGTGGTTACTACTCTCAGTCCCTGGAAACACGCGTTTCTCAGGATGTCAAAAGGATAGACACCATTCTTGAAGGAAAGCTCCCGCAATATGATTACCCAGTGGACACTCGCAAAGAGTTCATCCTTGAGAACGGCGAATTCAAGACCGGAAGGAGCTTCGTAAAAGCCATCCTATGTCTCCTGGCGGCGAGACATCCACGGTCATTCCTTGACAATGCTGAAGTGAATATCAGCAACGACTGGCTGAAACAAGCAAACAGCCGGAACTATCATCACTTCTTCCCGAGAGCTTACCTCAGACGCCTTGGGGAGGACGACCATCAGGCAAATCATATAGGCAACATAACGCTGGTAGATGAATTCTTAAACAAACGTGAGATCAGAGATAGGAAGCCGTCTGACTACATGCGGAAATACAAAAAGGAGAATGCGGGTCTTGCCCGAACGATGTCTACACATCTAATCGTCTTAGAGAAATTCGGTGTGTGGGAAGACAACTATGATCGCTTCCTTGACCAACGATGTAACGCAATAGCAAAAGAACTTTCAAAGCGGGTGATCTACCAAGCTATAGATGATCGCGGCCAGGTACCCACTCTTGAAGACTACGAAGATCCCGAAGTAGCCGAACGTCAATTAGTACCAGCAGAGGAATAGGAAATATTTGCCGTGACGCAAGCCTCCTCCTCCCCCCTCGGCGAGGTCATCGCCACGGCCAGCGCGCAGTTCACGGCCCACTGCTATGAGCTGTACGGCGCCGCATCCCTGGGGGCGCTGGTGCGCACCGGCGGCGACGCCCCCGCCTACGCCGTCGTCTGCAACGTGGTGACCGAGGGCGTGGACCCCTCGCGGAAGCCATTTCCCCGGGGCCAGGGCCTCCCCGACGAAGCGGCCATCTACGCGGAGAACCCCCAGTTGCCCAGGCTGCTGCACACCCAGTTCCAGGCGGCTATTGTGGGCTACAGGGACGCGGGAAGCCTGCGCTACGGCCTGCCGCCATCGCCGCCGCGCATCCACGCCTTCGTCCTGGCCTGTGCCCCGGAGGAGGTGCGCGCCTTTACCCAGCGCCTGGACTTCCTGCCTCTGCTGTTCTCCGGCAGCGCCAACGGCGTCGGCCCTGCCCTGGCGGACCAGGTGGCCGCTGCCTTCTTGCGCCAGGCGGCGACGGCCCACCCGGACCCCCAGGCGTTCCTGCTGGCCGCGGGACGCCAGCTTGCCCGCCTGCTGGCCCGGGACTTGCAGCGGCTGCAAGGGATTTTGCAGGGATTGCACACGTGATGATATTGTCATTCTGAGCCATGACGGCAGTCAGGCGAAGAATCTAAGGC
>JACQUH010000106.1 GCA_016210375.1 Chloroflexota bacterium | reverse complement strand
GGACCTGGAGGTGGGCATCTGCGGCGAGCACGGCGGCGACCCCTCCAGCATAGAGTACTGCCACACCGTGGGCCTCAACTACGTGAGCTGCTCCCCCATCCGGGTGCCCGTAGCGCGGCTGGCCGCTGCCCAGGCCGCCCTGAAGTCCCGCCAGCCCCAGGTTGCGTGAGGCGACTTCCAGTGTTCTGTATCAGAGATTCGTTGCATTTATGGATTGGCATGGGCCTGTCATGCTGAACGAAGTGAAGCATCTGGGGCGGTGGGAGACCCCTCCCCAGATTCTTCGTCCCGACACGTCGGGACTCAGAATGACATTCATAGCGAATTCCTGATTCACTACCCAGTCGCCTCCCAACCTCGGACGGAGTTCCCTCCATGAACTGGAAGCTGCTTCTGGCTTTCTCCTCCTTCGGCCTGGCCCTGGGCGTTGCTTCCCTCTTTGGGCTGCCCCGGCTCATAGAGTGGCCGCTGCGCCTGGCCCTGGGCCTCTTCTGCGCCTACTGGCTGGCGCGAAAGCTACCCGCCCGACAGGTGATCCACGCCTTCCTCATCGGCTTCATCGCTGGCGTGTTCACCTCCCTCGTCCAGACCACTTTCTTCTCCACCTACGCCGCCCATAATCCCCATCTGGCGGTCAGCTTTGAGAAGCTGCCTCCGGGGATGGACCCCCGGCAGTACCTGCTCTCCTACGCCCCGGTCATCGGCCTCTTCCAGGGCGTCGCCATGGCCGTCTTTACCTGGACCGCCAGCAACCTGGTCAAGGGGCCGGCTCTTGCCCGAGAGGCCCAGCAGCCAGAGGCTCCCCATCCCACCAATGGAGCGCGGGCGCGGCCAAGGGTGGCACGGAGAAAGAGACGCTGAGGTCGTCCCCTTGCGCCATCGCCATGCCAGCCCCATTGCCAGGCGGGGCGCGGCGGTTGGCCCCGGACCGCGGGAGTTAGAGCATCCACAGCGCTGGATGGGTCCCATTTGCCTTGAGGTATTCTGCATCCCCCGACCAATGGTTGTGTACAAAACAACCTAACCCCCTTAATCCCCCTTCCCGCACGGGAAGGGGGAGAAGGCTGGTTTGAAACTGTCTGATGCGGCAGGGCCGCATTAGACAGTTTCCTTGAATAACAGTCCCCCTCTCCATTGCGGAGAGGGGGACTACAGGGGGAGAGGTCGGGTCTCATTGGCATCGTAAATATTCAAAGACCATTAGTGCCAGGGGATAGCATGACCACTACAAAGCATCCACAGCCCTGGTTGCCGACTCTGGCAACTGGGGCCGCGTTGAGTTACCATAGACGCTATCTTTTCCGCAGGGCGGCTATGCCTTCATCTCCCCCTTCCTGTGGGGGAAGGCCCCGTGGCTCCGGTGGACCCGCGAGCCGCCGTTTACTCGGGGGAGCATGAGCGGAGGCCAGGGGCCTGGCAAACATACAGGTGTGAGGTCTGATGAGCACAGAAGACGCCACCCGATCGCCCGGCGGCGCTGCGGTATCCTCGGCGGCGCCGTCCTCCCGTATTCCGCCCCTGATCCGGCGGAACACGATTTACTTCGCCCTTACCCAGGCCCTTCAGGGGGCCCAGGGCCAGGTTGCCGTTACGCTGGGCGCTCTCATGGTCACGCGGCTGCTAGGGTCTGCTGGCCTGGCTGGTGTCGGGGGCAGCATCCTGAGCCTCAGCCGCTTCCTCGTCGCTTACCCCACGGGCAAGCTCACGGACAGCTATGGCCGCCGGGTGGGGATGATCATGGGCCTGGTCCTGTGCATCATTGGCGGCGGGCTTCTAGGGGCGTCTCTTCCCTTCTCCTCCTTCCCCCTGTTCCTGGCAGGGATGACCTTCCTCGGCCTCGGATGGGGAGCGGGAATGCAGCTTCGCGTGGCGGCGGTGGATATGTATCCACCGTCCCGCCGGGCCGAGGGGCTGGGCTTTGTGCTCACGGGCAGCGTGGCAGGGGCCTTCATCGCCCCGGTTATTATCAGCGTCGCCCAGGCCCTGGGCGCCAGGACAGGCGGCGACCCCATCGCCCTCTCCTGGTTCCTCATGCCCGTGGTCCTTCTTCCTGCCATCGTCCTGACCCTGATGGTCCGGCCCGACCCAAAGACCATCGCGGCGAACCTGAAGGAGTACTGGCCTTCCTACGAGCCGCCGGCCAGGCGGGAGACCATAGGAAGAGAGGTCCGGAGTGGGCTGTCGGCCTACCTGCGCGACCGGCCAAAACAGGTGGCCTACGCCGCCTACGCCGCCGCCCAGGGCACCATGTCCATGATGATGGTCATGACACCCCTGGTCATGTCCCACCACGGCCAGCCTCTGTCCGCCATCTCCCTGACCGTCTCCCTCCACGTGGTGGGGATGTTTGCCTTGTCTATCTACCTGGGACGGCTGGCAGATAGGATCGGCCGCAAGCCTCTGCTGTGGGTCGGCCTGGCCACTCAGGCCGCCGGCGCCCTTCTGGTCCCCGTCACGTCCCTGTTCTGGGTCATGACCCTGGGCCTGGTCCTGGTGGGCGTGGGTTGGTCAGCGGTCAATGTCGCCTCCACCACGGTGATCGCCGACACCACGGAGCCGGAGGAGCGGGGCCGCGCCGTGGGGGCCAACGACGCCCTGGCGGGGGCCTTGGGAATCCTGACGCCCCTGGCAGGGGGGATGATCGTGGAATGGTCCGGGCTGATGGCCGTCGGCGTGGCCGGCGCGGTCGTCGCGGTGGCCCCGCTGATGCTCATGGCCCGGCTGCGAGAGGTGCGGCCGGGCCAGTACCTGTAGCCTCTGGCGATTCCTAGCGCTGAACCTATCTCGGAGGAGCATACACCGCGTGCGCCTGCTGCAACAGTGCATCGCCGAAGCCGCTGGCACCTACCTGCTGGTGCTGTTCGGAACGGGCGCCGTGGCGTCCTCGGTGCTCACCGGCGCCCTGGTGGGCCTCTGGCAAGTAGCGGTGGTGTGGGGGCTGGGCGTCACCTTCGCCATCTACGCCGCTGCCCCCATTTCAGGCGCCCACCTGAACCCCGCGATCAGCCTGGCGATGGCTCTCTTCCGGCCAGGGGAGTTCCCCCTCCAGAGGCTCCTGTCCTACTGGGCGGCCCAGGTGGCAGGCGCGGTCCTGGCCGGGATCAGCGTGTTGCTGGTCTTCGGCCCTTTCCTGGCCCGGTTTGAAGCCGAGCACGGCCTGGTCCGTGGCCAGCCTGGTAGCCAGCTCTCCGCCATGGTCTTTGGCGAGTACTTCCCCAACCCGGCCCTCTTCGGCACAGGGGAGGCCGCCCAGGCCATGGTCTCGCCCCTGGGCGCCGCCGCCGTGGAGGGACTGGGCACCGCCGTGCTGGCCTTCATGGTCTTTGCCCTGACGGACCGGCGCAACCCCAGCCTGCCTGCCAAGCACCTGGCAGCGCCTCTGATCGGCTTCACGGTGGCTGCCCTTATCAGCCTCTTTGCCCCCATCACTCAGGCGGGTTGGAACCCCGCCCGGGACTTTGGCCCCCGGCTGGTGGCGTACTTCGCCGGCTGGGGCGCAATAGCCATCCCTGGCCCGTCCAGTGGCTTCTGGGCGTACATCGCCGGGCCGCTGGTGGGCGGGCTCATCGGCGCAGCGGCCTACCATCTGCTTATCCGCCGCGCCTTGCCACAAGAAGAGACTCCCCCTACGCCTTCAGAGAAGGGGGACACAGGGGGTCAGGTATGAGCGACGTCCTCTTCGTGTGTGTCCACAACGCGGGCCGCAGCCAGATGGCCAGGGCCCTCTTCAACCGCGAGGCCCAGCGTCGCGGCCTGGCCTATCGCGCTGAGTCCGCGGGCACTGAGCCTGGCGACCACATCCACGCCAATGTGGCCCAGGCCATGGGCGAGATCGGCCTGGACATCTCGCGGGAGCAGCCAAAGCTCCTGACCAACGACATGGCGCAGGCAGCCAAGCGAGTTATCACCATGGGGTGCCAGGTGGACGCCGAGAAGTGCCCCGCCGTCTTCATCAAGGGTGTGGAGGACTGGGGCCTGCCCGATCCCAGGGACCGGCCCTTGACCGAGGTGCGCGCCATACGCGACGC
>JACQUH010000105.1 GCA_016210375.1 Chloroflexota bacterium | reverse complement strand
GCGCAGCCAGTACCCCATGCTGGCCCTCATGGTGGGCTACACCATGGTCAGCCTGTGGATCATCGCCCAGCCCATTGTGGAGGTGGTAAGGAGCCAGGGGTGAAGGAGGGGGGGAAGTTCGCTTTGCAGTGGTCGTACGGTCCCCTGGCACTAAAGTGCCAGGTTCCGAGTTCAATCAACCCCCGACTTTAGTCGGGGGGATGGAACACCACCCACAAGCAAACGGAAGCGAACTTCCACCTGCGTTGACTCCCCTTCTCCCCGATGCTACGATTCCTGTACAAACCACTTCTTGCAACCGAGGCCCCATGACCGAGCTTCAGGACATCGCCAGACGAGTCCAAGGCTGCACCGACTGTGCCCTGGCCAGAGGACGCACCAAAGCCGTCCCGGGCGAGGGGCCAGAGAACGCAGACATTCTGTTCATAGGGGAAGGGCCAGGGTACAACGAGGACCAGCAGGGCCGGCCCTTTGTGGGCGCCGCGGGGTCGTTCCTGGAGCAGCTCCTGGCGTCCGTGGGCCTGAGGCGGGGCCAGGTGTTCATCACCAATATGGTCAAGTGCCGCCCGCCCAACAACCGGGACCCCTTGCCCAACGAGATCGCCGCATGTAGCAAATACCTGGACCGTCAGATAGAGCTGATCCAGCCGAAGATCATCGTCACCCTGGGAAGACACTCCCTGGGCAAGTTCCTGCCTGGCCAGACGATCAGCAAGGTGCACGGGAAGGCCCGCACCGTGGGGGAGCACCTCGTTTGCCCCATGTACCACCCGGCGGCGGCCCTGCACCAGGGCAGCCTGCGGCGGGAGGTGGAGGCGGACTTCAGAGCGCTGCCAGCGCTGCTGAAGGAGAAGGCCCCCGCGGGGGCCCCCGAAGAGCCTGAGGCCAAGCAGGTTAGCATGTTGTTGGCAGGCGGAGATGCAGAAGACCATAGCCATTACCTATGAGCAGGATGCCTTGGAGGAGATTGGCGCTTTTCTCCCCTATGTCCAGGGAGCCGTCTCCAAAGGCATTGAGCTGGGCAGGAATCACGGCGCGCCTGTGGACGCGGTGCGCGTAACCCGTTTCGTTGATTTTGAAGACCCAACCTTCGTGGAGGTTGTCCTTACCTTCTATTCCAGCGCTGAGCCAGGGAAAAGACATGCACTGTTTGACCTCATGGCGGACTTCCTAGGCGAATGGGCGCATACACTACCAGGACCAGCGAAGGGCATCGCAAATCGCATTGGCGTTGACGTCTTGATTGCGGGACCTGCTTAAGTGTTTGACCCGGACGATTTCTGGCAGCTCGTTCAGGCCCTTGTGGCCACGCCAACTCCTTCTGAGGCAGCAAGCAGGACTGCTGCCAGCAGGGCATACTATGCCTTGTATCTCACGGTAAGAGAGCGCCTTGGTCTACCCACGGCAGGAGAGGCCGCAGACCACGGGAGGGTCTTAGCCGAGCTCCGGAACAGAGGCAGGTGGAGACTTGCGCAAGCGATGGGCTCGCTGAGAAGGCTAAGGAATCAGGCCGACTATGACCTTGATACCTCAATAACCAGGAGCATCGTTGCAGATGCTATTTCTCACACAGAATCCTATTACCAGAGCGCCAAACGCCTCTAGTCCGCGCAAACCATGCGGCCTGCGCCTTGCGCCAGGCCTGCCTTTGAACATCAGGTGACCATGAACCTCCAACCCCTTCGCGTCATCCCCCTGGGCGGCCTGGGCGAGATCGGCAAGAACATGATGGCCCTGGAGTACGGCCAGGACATCATCGTCATAGACGCCGGCGTCATGTTCCCAGAGGCGGACATGCCGGGCATTGACCTGGTCATACCGGACATCTCCTACCTGGAGGAGAACCGGGACCGGGTGCGCGCCATCCTCATCACTCACGGGCACGAGGACCACACCGGCGCCCTGCCCTACGTGCTCTCCGCGCTGGACGTGCCGGTGTACGCCCCGCGCCTGGCCGCCGGCCTCATCTCCGTAAAGCTGAAAGAGCACAAGCTCAGGGATGCGCAGCTGGTGGAGATAGAGCCAGGCCGGCCCATCTCCATCGGCGCCTTCACCGTGGATTTCTTCCGGGTGTGCCACAGCATCCCCGACGCCATGGGTCTGGCCATTCAGACGCCCCTGGGCCTGGTCATTCACTCAGGGGACTTCAAGATAGACCACACCCCTGCCGACGGCCGTCCCTCGGACCTGGGCCAATTGGGTCGCTTGTGTCAGGAAGGGGTGTTGCTGCTGATGTCCGACTCCACCTACGCTGAGGTGCCCGGCTACACGGCCTCGGAGCAGGTGGTGGGCGAGGCGCTGGAGAGGGTCATCGGCGAAGCCCCTGGACGGGTCATGGTCGCCACCTTCGCCTCCCTCATCGCCCGCATCCAGCAGGTCATGGATGCGGCGGCCCAGCACGGGCGCAAGGTCGCCGTGGTGGGGCGGAGCATGGTGGACAACGTGAAGATGTCCCTGGAGATGGGCTACCTCAAGGACCCCATCTCGGTGCTGGTCCCCATCAACGCCCTCCGCAACCTGCAGCCGCACCAGACGGTCATCGTGACCACGGGCAGCCAGGGGGAGCCGACCTCCGCCCTGGTCCGCATCGCCAATGGCGACCACAAGGAGATCAGCATCCAGGCCGGGGATACGGTGGTGATCTCCGCTTCGCCCATTCCAGGCAACGAGACGGTGGTGAGCCGCACAGTAGACAACCTCTACCGCCTGGGCGCCAACGTCCTGTACGACAAAGTGGCCACTGTGCACGTCCACGGCCATGCCAGCCAGGAAGAGCTGAATATCATGCTCAACATCACCCGGCCCCGGTACTTTGTGCCGGTGCATGGG
>JACQUH010000103.1 GCA_016210375.1 Chloroflexota bacterium | reverse complement strand
GGAAGGGGGAGAAGATTAGTTTGAAACTGTCTGATGCGGCATAGCCGCATCAGACAGTTTCCTTGAATAATAGTCCCCCTCTCCGTTGCGGAGAGGGGGACTATAGGGGGAGAGGTCGGGTCTCATTGGCATCATAATTGTTCAATAACCATCAGGCTGGGGTGAAAAATGCCATATTGAGATAGTTTCCAAGGGGTCCCCAGATTAGGTTCTATGGACAGTTCCTCCATCCTTCGCCCTGGGATCACTCCACCAAGCTGCTCACCACCGTTATCCCGTTCAGGGCCATGTGGTAGAGAAAAAGCAGGTGGAAGAGGTCGCCGGGATGGGCCAGCGTCCCTAGCTGATGGGCGGCGGCTACCGGCATATCGTAGGTCTGCACGGCGTCCGCGGGCACGATCACACGCTGGGGGTAGTCGTGAGCGTTGGCCCGCAGGCGCACGTGCATGGCTACGCTGTAAACGCACAGGTCCGTGCAGTCCCCCACAACGATGAAGTCCCGCATCTCCGGGTGGGCATCCATCCACCGGTCAAAGTCGGTGCCCAGGGCAGGATGCAAGGAGTTCTTCTCCACCACGAGGAAGTCCCGCGCGAAGGGAAGCGCCAGCAGCTCCGCGATGGTCTGGGACTCCGGGCTGCCCCGCAAGCAATGAGGCGGGAAGGCGTGGAACTCCTCGGCCCCGGGGCTGTGGGTGTCCTGGAGCAGGACGAAACGGCGAACCCCGTGAGCGTAGGCTCGCTGGAACACCCCGACCGCAGCGGGGACAATGCCCTGGATGCGGGGGCTGGCCAGGCTGCCCTGGCGGCAAAAGCCCTCTACCAGGTCCGCCGCAAGCACCGCCGCCCCCTGGGGCGCTGTCACCTCGTCCCGCAAGGAAAAGGACTTAAGCGAGCGGTACCACCCGCCGATGTACGCCAGCAGGTCTGTGGTCTGCTGGCCCAAACTCGCAGTGACCATAGGGCGCCTCCCGGGATGTCAGTGTGCGGCTACGATGGCTGTTGGAGTAGCTGGAGGATGTTCCCTTCAGGGTCCTGGAACGTGGCCACCCATCCGCCCCAATGCTCTCGTTGGGGCAAACGGAGGAACTCCACTCCCTTGGCCCTGAGCTCATGGTAGGCCAGGTGGATGTCTTTCACACCGAAGTTCACCATGATGCGATAAGGGTCCCTGGTCGGGCCCACCACCCCATCATGCTTGCCAATGCTCAGGCGCGTCTCCCCCACAGTGAAGGCGACAAAGGAGGGCCGCCAGGAGTGTACGGCCAGCCCCAGCACATCCCGGTAGAACGCAGCCAGGCGCTCCACATACTCCGACCAGATGATGACCCCTGCTATGTTCTCTATCATGCCTCGCGCTCTGCTGGTTGTTCCCTCTCCCAGGGATTCCATTCTACCAGCACGGAACGCCTCATTTCATCCGGGCATGGGGCGATGCCTGGACCGCCCCCCCCACACTCCCCTCAGCCACGCCTGTTCAAGAGCATCTGAAACCAGGCCCAGGAGTCCTACCCTCCAACACCGCACTCAACCCCATGGTACAATGGGAGGAGACGCTTCCACTGCACCTGACATCCCATGCAAGCCAAGGCGGAGACCCCCCAGGAACGCCAGATCCAGGAGCTTCGGGACGAGAACCAGCTCCTTAAGGCCCGCCTTTCCCTCCTCAGCGAGGCCAGCCGTCGTATCACCTCCAGTCTGGACCTGCCAGCGGTGCTCCAGGGGGTGGTGGACGCCGCCAGCACCCTGATTGGGGCCAAGTACGGCGCCCTGGCCGTTTTTGATTCGGACGGCCACGTCCAGAGCTTCTTCACCTACGGCGTCAGCCAGGAGGAGAGGGAGCGCATCGGCGCGCTGCCTCAGGGCCTGGGCATACTGGGCTGGCTGAGGCGACAGGAGGAGCCGGTGAGGATCGCCGACCTGTCCCACCACCCCATGGCGGTTGGGGTCCCTTCCTTCCACCCCGTTATCAGGTCCTTTCTGGGCGCACCCATCCGACTGGACGGCCAACCCCTGGGCAACCTGTATTTGGGAGAGAAGCGCACAGGCGGCCAGTTCACCCAGGAGGATGCAGAGCTCATCACCTTCTTCGTCGCCCAGGCCGCCGCGGCCCTGCGCAACGCCCGGCTCTACGCCGAGGTGAGCGAGCTTGCTGCCACCGAAGGAAAGCTCCTGGCGGCAGCCGAGGCCGACCGCCGGAGGCTGGAGACCCTGGTGAACATCTCCCCCGTCGGCGTCTTTGTGGCCGAGGCCGAGGGTGGCCGCGTGGTCCTGGTAAACAGGGAGGCGAAGCGTATCCTGGGCGGCGCCCTTCAGGACAGCCAGAACCTGGAGTGGTACGAAAGGGCCGTGCTCTACCGGCGGCCCGACGGCTCCCTCTACGAACCCCAGGATCTCCCTCTCCAGCGCGCCCTCTACAAGGGCGAACGGGTCCAGGCGGAGGAGGTGCGCTTTGAGCTACCCGATAACCACACCGTGCCCACCCTGGTCAACGCCGCTCCCCTGTACTCCCCCGATGGGCGCATCAGTGGTGCTGTCGCTATCATCCAGGACCTCACGCCCGTGGAGGAGTTGGAGCGTCTGCGCAGCGAGTTCCTGGCCCTGGTCAGCCACGAGCTGAAAACACCTCTCACTACCATCAAGGGTTCCGCCGCCACGGCCCTGGGCAGCCAGCGGGACTTCAGCTCCCAGGAAACGCGAGAGCTGTTTGAGCTAATAGACGAGCAGGCGGACAGGCTCCGCGACCTGGTGGACAACATCCTGGACATGACCCGCATTGAGGCTGGCTCCCTGAGCATCAACCCGGAGCCGACAGACCTGCGGGATGTGCTGGAGACGGCGCTGGCCAGCTTCTCCCGCTACGATAGCTCGCACGAGGTTACCCTGGAAACGCCGCCAGCATTGCCTCCCATCAATGGCGACCGAAGGCGGATTGCCCAGGTGCTCATGAACCTCCTCACCAACGCCGCCAAGTTCTCACCAGAGACTGCACCCATTGCCCTCAGGGTGGAGCTCCGGGAGGAGATGGTAGTCCTCCATCTCCAGGACAAGGGCCGGGGCATCCCCCAGGACCGGCTACCGCATCTCTTCAAGAAGTTCTCCTCGGTGCACGAGGAAGGCAGCAGAAGGCTTGCCGGCACGGGCCTGGGTCTGGCCATTGCCAAGGGGATCGTGGAGGCCCACGGCGGGCGCATATTGGCGCAAAGCCCTGGGCCAGGCCAGGGCTCCACCTTCTCCTTCACGCTTCCCCTGGCCTCCGGCTCCGCCCTTGCAGCCCAGGGCCCCGATACCACCCAGCGCTCCCAGCTCCTGGGCCGGGTACACCCGTCGGCCCAGCGCACCCGCGTCATGGTGGTAGACGGTGAACCCCAGACCCTCCGGCTCCTGCGCCGCACCCTGGGAGAGGCCGGCTACCACGTCACCGCGGTTACCGACCCATCCCAGACCCAGGAGCTGGTAGCCTCGGAAGACCCTGACCTCGTTCTTCTGGGTCTGCGCTTGCCGGGAAACAGCGGTCTGGACCTCCTCAAGCAGGTCCGCGAAGTTTCCGGCATCCCGGTCATCTTCCTCACTGCCAGCAGCAGCAGCGACGACGCCGTGACCGCCCTGCGAGCGGGCGCCGACGACTACATCGCCAAGCCCTTTTCCCCTTCGGAGCTGCTGGCCCGCATTGAAGCCACCTTGCGCCGCCGGCGCCTGCCCGACCAGCTAGACGCTTTGCCTGTCTTTGCCCTGGGCCCTCTGGCCATAGACTTCAGCCGCCGCAAAGTGACTGTGGTCGGAGAGGAAGTGAAGCTCACCGCCACGGAGTACAAGCTCCTCTACGAGCTAGCCACCCACGCCGGCAGGATCATGACCCACGGCCAGATCCTGCAACGCGTCTGGGGGCCGGAGTACTCCGGCGAGACGGAGCTGGTGCGTTCGTTCATCCGGAACTTGCGCCGCAAACTGGGGGACGACGCCCATAGTCCTGCCTATATCCTCACCGAGCGACAGGTTGGCTACTCCATGCCCAGCCCGAGAGCCAGCGCCCACGCCCTTCCCTTTCACAGCTCCTTCACGCCCTCCCCTTGACCCTTCACAGAGGCTGCACGCACCACCCATAGCTTAGGTACAGGCGGTGTGAATGTTCGTCTCGTAAGGAGGTGCAGCGTGAGCAGCGAGAAGAGAGAAGAGCGTGGCCTGGCCGCCAGGCTTGAAAGGGAGGTCGCTCCCTGGGGCAACGACTTTGACCGCTTTTTTGAACGGGTCATGGGAGGGTTTGGCCTTCGCTCCTGGCGGGTTCGGCCCTGGCTGTGGCAGGGCGATGGCTGGATGCCAGAGATTGACGTGGTGCAGGAGGAGGACAAGATCATCGTCCGGGCAGACCTGCCGGGCATGAGGCGCGAGGACATCCAGGTTCACGTAGAGGGCGATACCCTCTTCATCCAGGGCTGCCGGGAGGAAAAGAAGGAGATGAAGCGAGAGGACTATTACCGAGCGGAGCGGGCCGCCGGAGAGTTCTACCGCGCCATCCGCCTGCCCAAGGACACGGACCCCAGCGCTCTGCAGGCCACCTATAAGGACGGCGTCCTGGAGGTGGTGGCGCCAGCGCCCAAGGCCGCAATCGCCAGGAGAGTCCCTGTCTCGGTGAAGTAGGTCAGACCCCCCGCCCTGAGAATTTCCGGCGCCCCTGGGCGGATGGCGGAACAGGCCGCCCAGGGGCGCTCTACGGTCTTGACCCCTGACAGATCAATGGCGCAAGTGAACTCCCCCAGCCACTCCCATGAGTCATGTCCCCTGGCAGCCACGGTACTCGTGGTGGAGGACGACCCTGGCCTTCGGAAGATGCTACGATTCTCCCTGGAGGCCGCCGGCTTCTCTGTGGCAGCGGTCGGCACAGGGGCAGAGGGCCTGGCCATCCTGGCCACGGCGCCGCCCCATGCCGTGGTCCTGGACCTGAGCCTCCCCTCCAGCCAGGGAGACGCCGTCCTGAGGTGGCTGCGCGGCCACCAAAACAGGGACGCTCCCGTATGGGTGGCCATCTCGGCCCTGGACCCGGCGGAGGTTTCCCGCCAGTACGGCCCCATGCAAAAGCGCTTCCTCGTCAAGCCCTTTGACCCCTGGAAGCTGGCGCAGCTTCTGAAGACTCTTCTGGCGGGTAATATCGGTGATAGTCCGGCTAAAGGAGGGCGCTTGATGGCAGCCCCAAGGACGGCAGCGAGACCCAGCCTGCGGCCACAGCTCCTGGAAATGCCTCCCCAGAAAATGGCAGTGGTCTACTCAAAAGGCGACCCCTATGTGGTGGGCGAAAGGGTGTTCCCCGCGCTGTACGGCGCAGTCTACGGCCTCAAGTTTGCCCTGAAAAAGCAAGGAGTGGAGATGAAGGTTGGCCCTCCGCGGGCCCGCTGGCCCAACGCCCATCTTGCGCCCAAGGAGGAATGGACCGGCATCTGGGGCATGCCCATCCCGGAAGAGGTAACGGCCCTCACCCCCAAAGTCCCGGAGCCGGAGGTGAATATAGAGCGATGGGAGTACGGCGCCGTCGCGCAGGTACTCCACCTCGGGCCTTACGGGGACGAGGGGCCAACCGTGGAGCGCCTGCACCGCTTCATTGCCGAAACCGGCTATGAGATCGCCGGCCCCCACGAGGAGGAGTACCTCACCACTCCCCGGGCCACGCTCCCCAAGACGATTATTCGCTACGCTGTCAGGAAGAGGTCCACCTGAGGGGAGGTTGCCCTCCCCTTGGCCGCCGAACATCTCGGAGAGGGGCACGAGGAGTTGCCCCGCCGTTCAGCGTTTGCGCCAGGCTAGCGAAGCTGGGGGGCCTTTCCCGCCGCCAGGCCACGGCCACACGTGAGGGTGGCTACGCGGCGCTCCCGCCCTCTGCTGCGATGAGCTTCAGCAGGTCATGCCGCGTAATGATGCCCACCACATGCCCCTCCCGTACCACCGGCAGCCTGTTGACCTCGTGTCGCAGCATAGTCTCCACCACTTGAGGGACCGAGGCGTCCTCCTTCACCGTAACCACGTCCCTGATCATGACCTCCCGGACCTTTCGGCTCCGCACCTTCAGAGCAATCTCCTCCACCGTCTTTGGGTCCGCCCAGGAGCCCAGCAACTGGTAGAGATTGTCGGTCAAGGGCAGCATCTTGCGCTGGAGACCGAAATCCGAGTGAGTCAGTATCCCCTCAATGCCTCCGTGGTCGTCCACCACCACCAGGCAGCTTACGTGGCGCCGGAGCATGAGCGTCGCCGCTTCCTCCACGGTGGAGTCGGGGCCTATGGTGACAACGGGGCTGGTCATGATGTCTCTGGCCAGCATTGCAACTCTCCCGCCAACAGGGTAGGTCTCTATCTTGCCGTTAATTGCTCCCGGGGGCAAGACCTCTCCAGAAAAATACACCTGAATGGGTGTGATGCGGCAAAGCCGCATCACACCCATTCCTCAAATAATCGCCCCTCTCCCCGTTGCGGAGAGGGGGACTACAGGGGGAGAGGTCAGGACCACAGCAGCACAAGGAATACGCACATGACCCTTCCGGAGCGGCGCGTCTACCCCAGGAAGCAACGGGACCCGCAGGGGCGGGCCACGGCGCTGGCGGGTCAGGGTTTCAGCCTCCCGGCTAGTACCTCCACCACAGGTCCGCCTCCTTCAGAGGCAGCTCCATGATCACCAGGTCCTCGTAGTTGCCCCAGATGTCTCGCACCCACTGGTGCAGCGAGGCCACGCGGCGGAAGCCAAGGCTCTGGGCCGCGCGGATGGCCGCATCCTCACGCTTCTCCACCAGCTCAAACACCACCTTGTGCAGCCGTAGCTCCACCGCAATATCCACCATCTCACGGATCAAGCGCCGCCCCAGGCCGACCTCTCGGTACGCCGGGTCTACCACCACCCTCACCTCGCCTATGTGCCGGCGCACAGAGGCGCGGCTCCGGTGCAGCGTCGCATCCCCCACAATCTCCTCTCTTGCCACGGCCACAATGGGTATGGCCCGCTCAAAGTCTATGTCCGCCGTCCAGTTCTGGATCACTTCGGGCGCCGTAACGTTCTCCTTGAGGTAGTAGCGATCAGTCTCTGAAACGCGCCCAAAGAAACGCAGCAGGCGCAGCTTATCACCGGCCGCCAGGGGCCGGAGGTGTATCCGGGTATCCTCCATAAGCACGACCGCCTTGGGGTAAAGTCCAGCGTTGGGCAATCCTACAAGTGACATTGCTCCTCCTCTGGCCCTCGCCGCCAGGTTCCATGCTCCCACATTACGGCTGGGGCGTCGCACATGTGTGACCGAGGCGCGTCAAAGCGTGAAGAAGACCTGAAGAGACGGCACCGGGGCCTGGAGTCCAGGGGCTCCGGCGTCTCTAGCGCAAGAACCCCACGCTCCACTCCACCCACAGGATGGCCACCGAGGCCATCAGGGTCAAAGCCGTGACCACCATGCCCACCCTGAGAAACTCCACGAACCGAATGACGATCCCCTCGCGGAAGGCCCGCTCTGCCACAATGATGTTGGCCACCGCGCCGATGATGGTCGCGTTGCCCCCCAGGGTGGCTCCCGAGGCCAGGCTGATCCAGAGCGTATCGCCAGGCGCCCGTTCCAGGAGAGGAATCATGAGCACGGTCAGGGGCACGTTGCTGACGACCT
This sequence comes from Chloroflexota bacterium, assembly GCA_016210375.1. GTDB lineage: Bacteria > Chloroflexota > Dehalococcoidia > Lucifugimonadales > JACPCL1 > JACPCL1. Next base: position 7,193 of record JACQUH010000103.1, on the reverse strand, counting down.
GGGAGACCACGGTGCTGACGAGGTGGATGGAGATGATGCCCGCGACGCCGGTGGCCACGTCCACCCCCCTCAACAAGATGTCCAGCACTCCCGCTTGCCTGGCTCCCCCTATGACCACGAATAGCCCGCCAAAGAAGAGCAGCAGCACCCAATCTACCTTCTGGATGATCTCTGAAGGCTTGAGGCCGCTCAGCACCATCGCCAGGACGCCCGCCACCAGGGCCACGATGGGTATCCGTATGCCCAGGAAGGAGCTGAGGAAGAAGGCCACCGTAGCCCCCAGCAACACAGGCATTGAACGTTTCAGTCCCCGGTAGTTGACCCCAGGGAGGGCAACGGCGGCGGGTGCGGGGTCCCCTTCCCCTGCCCTACCCCACTCCCTACCGTAGAACAACCACAGCACCCCCAGCAGGATGAGTGTGGACACGACAGCCACCGGGGCCAGGTAGCCGAAGAAGCGGGAGAAGGATATGCCTGAGTTGACGCCAATGAGCATGTTCTGCGGGTTGCCAACGATGGTGGCCACCGAGCCGATGTTGGAGGCCATAGCCTCCCCTATCAGGTAGGGGATGGGGTTGACCCGCTGCGCCCGGCACGCCTGAATGACCACGGGCGTGAACAGAAGCACCACCACGTCGTTCACCAGGAAAGCGCTGCACACGGCGCTCAGGACCACCACGCTCACCATAAGCCTCGCTGGGGTGTCCGCCAGAGCCACGTACCGTGAGGCCAGCAGGGTAAAGAACCCCTGGCTCTGCATCACCACCAGGAGCAGCATCATGCCCAGGAGCAGGGCCAGGGTATTGTAGTCAATGGCCTGCACCGCCTGGTCAAAGGTGAGGACGCCCAGCGCCACCATGAGCACGCCACCCGCCAGAGCGGCGGCGGGCCGGTCTATGTTCACTCCGGGCAAGCGGGTAAAGGCCACGCCCACGTAGGTGGCCCCCAGGATTAGTGCGGCAACAACCATAGGCCCTCTCAGCCTCCTGTAAGGCAATGCTCCTATTCTATAGGAATCCGGGCAACTCCATATTCAGATGGGCCCCTTCGGTTCCGTTTGGTTTCTAGTGGTGGTACCATCCCCTGACACTAAAATGCCGGGTTTTCAGTTCACCCAACCCCCGACTTTAGAAACTATCTCAAAATGGCCTTTTTCACCCCAGCCTGATAGTCATCAACCAAACACTTGTGCTGCTATGGTTCTGACCTCTCCCCCCGTGGTCCCCCTCTCCGCAACGGAGAGGGCGATGATATTCTGAATAATCGGTGTGATGCGGCAACGCCGCATCACACCGATTCAAACCTATCTTCTCCCCCTTCCTGTGCGGGAAGAGCCTGTCCTTGAGTCCTTCGTTGGAAGGACGAAGGAGGGAGCCAGAGGGGGTTAGGTTGTTTTGTCAGATACCATCAATCGGGGGAAATGGATACCACCCCAGGCAAGCAGAACCCTCCGCTTACGCCCGTTGCTCCCCAGCTTCAGGATATGCTATACTCCCCAACGAATAGAATGCTGAAGGTCTGACCGTAGAAAGGTAGGTTTCATGCTGCAAGAGTCTGAGAGAGCCGCCGCAAGCGTAGTAGCTCCCTCTCCCATCACAACCCCTGCCCCGGCACAAGAAGGCTCTCTCGCCCCCGAAATGTCGGGCCGCCTCACCATGAAGACCCTCCTGGAGTCTGGCGTGCACTTTGGACACCAGACGCGCCGATGGAACCCGCGGATGAAGCGATACATCTTCGCCACCCGCAACGGCATCCACATCGTAGACCTCCAGCAGACTCTGGTGCTGTTAGATAAGGCGTGCGACTTCGTCCGCAGCGTCGCCGCCTCCGGTGAGACCGTGCTGTTTGTCGGCACCAAGCGCCAGGCGCAGGAGACCATCAGCCAGGAGGCCTCCCGGGTTGGCGCTTTCTTCGTGGACACCCGCTGGCTCGGTGGCACCTTCACCAATTTCGCCACCATTCAGAAGCGGATTGACTATCTGGTCACCATGGAGGAGCGCAGGCTAAAAGGCCAGCTCAGCTTCATGACAAAGCGTGAGGCCCAGAAGCTGGACGAAGAGCTGACCCGGCTGAACCGGTACCTCGGCGGCATCAAGGCCATGACCCGGCTCCCCGGCGCCATCTGCATCGTTGACATCGGCAAGGAGAGGATTGCCGTGGCGGAAGCCCGCCGCATGAGCGTCCCTGTGGTGGCCCTGGTGGACACCGACTGCGACCCCAACGTGGTGGACTACCCCGTCCCCGGCAACGACGACGCCATCCGTTCCATCCGCCTGGTAGTGCACAAGCTGGCCGAGGCCTACCTGGAGGGCGCTCAGCAGCGAACCTCCGGCGCCGCTACCATTGACGGCATCGCCGAGAAAGCCAGCGAGGGCACAGCCCAGCTTGTCCCCGCCAGCACCGAGGCGTAGGAGGTCCCATCCATTGGAGATCACCACACAAATGGTTAAGGCGCTCAGAGACCGATCGGGCGCCGGCATCATGGACTGCAAAAGGGCTCTTGAAACCGCCGAGGGAGACGTAGAGAAAGCCGAGCAAATCCTTAGAGACCGGGGCATTGCCCTGGCAGAGAAGAAGGCCTCCCGGACAACCAACCAGGGGCTCGTGGAGGCCTACATCCACAGCGGCGGGCGCATCGGCGCCATCGTGGAGCTGAACTGCGAGACAGATTTCGTGTCCCGCACACCGGAGTTCAAGGAGCTGGCCCACAACCTTGCCATGCAAGTGGCCGCCATGAAGCCCAAGTTTCTGGACCGCTCCGAGGTCCCCGCCCCCTCCGAGGAGAACCCAGAGCAGGTATGCCTCTTGCAGCAGCCCTTTATCAAAGAGCCCGGCAAGACCATTCAGGACCTGGTGACCGAGCTGACCGCCCGCATCGGCGAAAACATACGGGTGAAACGGTTTGCCCGCTTTGAGCTTGGCGAGCAATAGGAAGCGCCCCATCGCCCACTCCATCTACAAGCGGGTCATCCTCAAGATAAGCGGAGAGTCCCTGAAAGGGAACTCCGCTTTTGGTATTGACCCGGAGGTGCTGCGCTACCTGGCCATGCAGATCAAGGAAGCGGCCCAGATGGGAACGCAGCTAGCCCTGGTCCTGGGTGGAGGCAACTTCTGGCGCGGAGAGGAGTGGGAGGCCCGGGGTATGGACCGCGCCACCGCCGACTACGCGGGCATGTTAGCCATCCTCATGAACGCCCTGGCCCTCCAGGACGCCCTGGAGCGCGAGGGCCTGATCACCCGAGCCATGTCAGCCCTGGACGTGCAAGCCGTCGCGGAGCCCTACATCCGCCGGCGGGCCATCAGCCACCTGGAGGACGGGCGTGTTGTCCTCTTCGCCGCAGGTATTGGCAATCCCTACATGACAACAGACACCGCCGCCGCCCTGCGCGCCCTGGAGATCAACGCCGAGGTGGTCCTCATGGCCAAGTACCGGGTGGACGGCGTCTACGACTCCGACCCCCACAAGAACCCCAATGCTAAGAGGTTCACCCACCTTCGCTACATTGAGGCCCTGAACCTGCACCTGGAGGTCATGGACGCCACGGCCCTCTCCCTGTGCATGGACAACGCGTTGCCTATCATCGTCTTTGACCTGTTCACGCCAGGCTCTCTCTCCCGCATCCTGGCGGGAGAGCCGCTGGGTACCCTCATCGCCCTGGACGGAGAAACCGCCGCTGCCAAAGGGTACGCCTCCCCTGCTGACACCCAGAGACGCTGAGTCCTCGCCCCCTTTCTGCTCCCATCCTCTGCTTTAGCGTCCGACCAAACGTGAGCATCTGGGCACGGCAGAGCCGTGCCCAGATGCTCACGTTTCCGAATTTCCCCTTCTCTTTGGACGTGTGATGCGTATTGTCCTAACCCGCAGCATGACGGTGTGTTCCATCCCAACCTCCCCCAAGGGAGAGGAGACCCCTTCTCCCTTGGGGGAGGTTGGGATGAGGGTCAAAACTTCGTTAGAAAAACAGGTAAGTTATTGGGTTACAGGCCATCAGGGGGCGGTGCCAAAGCGACTCTTGAGATAGTTACCAAAGTGCCAGGTTTTCAGTTCACCCAACCCACGACTTCAGTCGGGGGGACGCAGAACACGCCAAACCAAAAGCCCCTGGGCTTCCGTGCCCCCTGGCGGGGACCCTTCGGCGGTGGCCCCTTTCATGGCTGGTCAAGGGTCCCTTCTGACCATTCCGACCCTGGGCAGCAGCCGCTCTCGCGCCAGCGCAAGGGCGGGCAGCACGCAAATGGCAAGGGCCAGCAGGGGCGGCTCCTTGAGCAGAAGGGCAGAGACGAAGAAGACGGGGAAACCCACGGCAGCGGTGGTGCCTGTGTCGCGCCGCCAAGCCAGCCACGCCAGAGCCGGAAGCGTGCCGACGAGGGACGGCAGGGGCATGAGGGCGTACCCCTCGCCAATGGCGGTGGCCAGGCCCGCGCCGCCGCGGAACCGCAGGAAGACCGGGTACCAGTGGCCCGCCAGGGCCGCCAGCCCAGCGCCCAGCGCCCACCAGCCCGTGACTCCAGCGATCTGGGCGGCCACCACGGGGACCGCGCCCTTGAGCACGTCGCCGGCCAGCACCACCAGGCCGGGGCCACGGCCCACCTTGCGGAAGACGTTGGCGGCCCCCGGGTTGCCCGTGCCGGTCTGGAACACGTCCACGCCCCTGACCCTGGCAACCAGGTAAGCCACGGGGATGGAGCCGAGGAGATAGCCCAGGGCAAGAAGCAGCAGGTTACTCACTACCCGTTCGCCCTTTCACTTCATTCGCGGGTAATGCCGCCGCTGATCCTCTCCGGCCTGATCTTGACGATGACCCGCACCTCGCCACTGCGGTAGTTGTAGGGCCTGCCGTTGTACTTGAGGGATAGCTTGTTGATGTGCTCGTTGGCTCCCTCGGCGGTGATCTCTATCGCCTTGCCCCGCACCTGCAAGGCGCCCCGCAAGCTGTTCTGGGGGTCTGCGATAGAGACCGCCACGTTGGGGTTGCGTCGCAGGTTCCTGGTCTTCAGCCGGCCCTCCGCAGTGTTGATCAGGATGTGCTCGCCATCGGTGTCTACCCAGACGGGCGTTACCTGGGGCGTCCCGTCCCGCATCACCGTCGCCACGTGGGCGAGGAACGGCTTGTGGAGCAGCTCTACTGCCTTGGGTGGAAGCTTGATGTCTGCCATGGATGCACCTCCGTTCCAACAAGTGTAGTTGGTCATCCGCCAAAAGGAAACCGCGATCCCCTTTCTGCCTCTTGCGTTAAGGTATATAATCCTTCAACTGTTAATCGCTGCGCAGCAGGACAAGCGCAGCGCCTTTAGTTTCCGCCACACAATTGCTCTGGCAGGGTTGTCCAATTATCACAAAAGAGGTGAGGGATTGCGTAAGCTATTGAAGTGGATCGCCATTGTACTGGGCGCGTTGCTGGGGATTGTCATCGTGGCAATTGCTGCGGTGTACCTCCTCACCAGCCTGCGCCTGAACAAGAAGTACGACGTCCAGGTGGAAACGGTGGCCGTCTCGGCGGCCCCGTCGGTTATCGCCCAGGGCAGGCACATCGTGGAGAGCCGAGGCTGCTCGGACTGCCACGGGGAAGACCTGGGTGGCGAGGCCGTCATTGAAGACCCCATGTTCGGGTACCTGTACGGCGTCAACCTCACTGGCGGCAAGGGCGGCCACAGCGGGCACATGACGGACGCCGACTACGTGCGGGCCATCCGCCACGGTGTTGCGCCTGATGGAAAGCCCCTGGTCTTCATGCCGGCGGAGGAGTACTACTACCTGAGCGACGCCGACCTCGGGGCGGTCATCTCGTACCTCAAGACGGTGCCGCCTGTAGACCGCGAAATGCCCCCGATCAAGATTGGCCCCCTGCTGCGGCTGTTTTTCTTGCTGGGGCAGGTGGATGTGCTGGGGGCAGAGAATATTGCCCACACGGCGCCACGGCCCGTGGCCCCGCCACCGGGAGTGACCGTTGCGTATGGCGAGTACCTGGCTGTCGGCTGCACCGGCTGCCACGGCAAAGGGTACTCCGGCGGCAGGGTCCCCGGCACGCCCCCGGACTGGCCGCCCGCGTCCAACCTTACCCCCTCCGGCAACCTTGCCCGGTGGACTGAAGCCGACTTCCTGAAAACGCTGCGCACAGGCGCGACGCCGGAAGGCAAGCAGCTTGACTCCAACTACATGCCCTGGAAGAACCTCGGAAGGATGACGGACGATGAGCTGAAGGCCGTCTGGTTGTACATCAAGGCGCTGCCAGCCAAGGAGACGGGGACGCGGTGATGTGGTGGCCAGCAGGGGCGAGTCGCCGGCTCGCCCCTAGAACAGGCCGGCCTACCGGAACATGTCCCTCTGGGGGTCGCGAAGGATGTCCTTCACCTTTCCCTCAGCAGGGGTGTACTGGTAGCCCCGCACGATGGCCACGGGGACCATGTCCACCTTGCCCATGACCAGCTCCGCCGCCGAGGCGATCTCGTCCACCACGGCCAGGGCAGAGGCGTGCAGCTCGTGGCCATAGGTGTCGGTGGTGCCCCGGTAGTCCTTGAGGGGGGCCATGCCCGCGGCGCCAATGGCGATGTTCATCAGGCCCTCCCGCCAGGGGCGGCCCCAGGAGTCAGTGATGATCACCGCCACCTCAATGCCCCTTGCCCTGCGGATCTCTTCCCTAATCCGGGCCGAGGAAGCATCGGCGTCCCTGGGCAGCAGGGCCACCACGCCGTTACCGGGGATGTTGGAGGCGTCCACCCCGGCGTTGATGCAGTAGAAACCATGGTGGGTCTCCACCAGCATCACGCCGTTGTCCATGCGAGAGATGCGCCTCGCTTCGCGCATGGCCACCTCAATCAGGCGCGGGTCGCGGTTGTACTCCTTCGCCCACGTCAGAGCCAGTGCCGAGGGCGTGATGGTGGAAAGGTCTACCAGTTGCCCCTCGGCCTTGGAGACCACCTTCTGGGTCACCACCAGGATGTCACCCTGTTGCAGGGGTGTGCCCTGGGCATCGGCGGCACCAAGGATAAGCCCGGTCAGGTCCATGCCAGGTTTGATCTCCGGCAGGCCCTCCACACCAAACAGGCGGATCTCAACCACGTTTCGCTCCTGAAGTGGGGGATTACCTTTGGATTCAAGGCACCATCATACAACGATGGGCGTAGGAGTGCTCGTCTTCCTGGCGCCCCATTCCGTTTGCTTGGGAGTGGTGATTGGCGTGACCTGGCACTAG
>JACQUH010000101.1 GCA_016210375.1 Chloroflexota bacterium | reverse complement strand
TCGAACCCCGGACCTGCGGTTTTGGAGACCGCTGCTCTACCAACTGAGCTACACCCCTGCAATCTACACCCACCTCAAACCTACTCTAGCATCCGTATTCAGGGCCGTCAAGGAAAGACTACCAGGACGTAGTGTTACCTGTAGGGTCGGCTTCAGCCTCACCCTTCCCTGTCCCATCAAGGGAGAGGGAGTCCCCCTTCTCCCCTGGTGGGAGAAGGCCGGGATGAGGGGGACAAGCAAGCCTGCCAACCGGCGGTGTAACAGTCACCCACCACACGCACCCTTCCTTTCAGGTGATTGGAAGAAGCCGTCGCGGGCAGATGGCGCACCGGACCAGCAGGGCGCCGTAAGTCGCGGGCCAGGAGCCGCGCCGCCGCAGGTTCACGCCTTCACATCCAGGCGCCGAGGCTCTTTCCTATCGCCCCGGCGCCACCCTCTCCCCCGCATCCTCAGCGCCCACAAGCTCCTCCCAGCCTGTCTCCACCTCGCCTCGCTCGTCCTTATTGAACCAGGCAAAGAAAATGGCGGTCATGTAGACCAGGTAGAATAGGGCCCCTGGGATTTTCATGATGAGGCCCCCGATCTGCTGGTCCTGGTTGACGCTCAAATGCCAAAGCCGAGGTACCGTGTCGTACCACGGGTAGAGGACGTTCGGGGAGAAGGTGATAGCCGCTCCAATAATGCCCATAGGCAAGGACATGGCGAAGAGGTACAGCGTCTGAATGGGGTAGCTGGCCCGGGGCACTTCGGGCACGGGGCTAAGGATGGGCCACCAGGCGACCACGGCTCCAGCGATGAAGAGCAGGTGCTCCACTACGTGGGGCATGTGGCTTCGCAAAGTCAGATCGTAGAGGAAGGGGAGATGCCAGACCCCCAGGACCCCGTTAAACACCAGGAAAGCTGCCAGAGGATGGGTCAGGAAACGGCCAACCTGCTGCACGGTGCGGCGCTTCACAAGGGGTCGCAGCAGCCAGCCAGGGGTGCCCACCAGGAGCATGGGCGGAGCAACTAGCACCAGCAGCAAATGCTGGACCATGTGGGCGCTGAAAAGATAGGAGTTTGCCAGCTCATGGATGGCGGAGGTGAGGGCCACATAGACGACCACCACCCCAGCAGTGAACCACGCCACCTTCTTCGCCTCCACCTCCCCTCCCCACCCATATCTGCGGCGTAGCGGCCCCACACCCAGGAGATAGACGCCCTCCAATAGGAGCACACCCAGAATAACGTCCGGGTGGAAGTGCCACTGGAGCCAGGAAAAGGAGGCGGGAACGCTGCTCATGGCAAGACTCCGCCCATTGGGGAAGGCTAGGCTTTTCGCCCAGACCGGGCGATCACCGAAGCGCCGACGAGGATGATCAGGGCCAGGGCCAGGGCGGCGAGGACGGCAAGAGGCTCTTTCACACCTCCCAGCTCCTCCCTGATCCCCGCCGCGGCCAGGAGCAGCTCCCCAACGCCCACAATGAGTCCCACCGTAGCCAGGACTACAAGGACAGGGACCCACAAGGCAGAGAACAGCCGGTTTTGCATTTGATCTGGCCCCTTTGACACGCTACGCAAAGAAGACTCGGAATAGAGACATCAATGCAACCAGGATGGCGGAGGTCAACAGAATGCCGCCAACGAAGAGCGCAGAGAACAGGCGGCTGTCAAACCGCAAGTGCATGTAGAACATGGCCACCATGGCGAACTTGGTTGCCGAGAGCACCAGCAAAATCGGCAGCAGGGCGCTCCGGAGGCCGTCGGTGTACACCACCCCAACTTCAACCAGGGTGATCACCGAGAGGATGAGGGCGATGGCCACATACCTGGCAGGGGATGGGTGCGCCCGCTGGTGCTGCTGTGCTGTTGTAATCATGACCACTCCGCTACTAGACGATATTCGGCGCTTCTACCAGGTAAACGACGGTGAAAATGACAATCCAGACCACGTCTACGAAATGCCAGTAGAGCCCCGCCAACTCAATGTTCAGGTGCTGCTCGGGTTTCACCTTGCCCCGCAAGGCCATGACAAAGAAGGAGAGCAGGATGATAACGCCCACAGTGACATGCAGTCCATGAAAGCCGGTCAGGGTAAAGAAGGTTGACCCAAAGAGGTTGCTCCTCAGCGTCAGGCCGTTGTGAACGAAAGTGGTGAACTCAAAATACTGGCCGCCCAGGAAAACAGCACCCAGCAAGGCCGTGGCCAAAAGCCATACCTTGAGGCCCCGCAAGTCGCCCCGCTGGATGGCCGCCAGGGCCAGCACCATTGTCAAGCTGCTCATCAGCAGCACAAAGGCGCTCACCGAGGTATAGGGTATGTTAAACACCTCGTAGGGATATGGGCCGACGACGCTCTTCCCCCGGTACAGAAGGTAGGTTGAGACCAGGGACCCAAAGAAGAGGCAGTCTGACCCAAGGAATGCCCACATCAGGAGCTTCCTGTGGTCTAGCCCCGTGGTCGTCTCAGATTGAGCCGCGTGCGCGCTTGCCGCTGCCATCAGATTGCCAACTCCTGTGCTTACTAACTATCTCAGGACGATTCTGCACCACCCGCTGAGGGTCATTGACTAGATACCCTGCCAGTTGGGTTGCGACCTAACCCCCTCTGGCTCCCCCTTCCCATGCGGGAAGGGGGAGAAGTTTGGTTTGAATCGGTGTGATGCGGCAGAGCCGCATCACACCGATTCGTCAAATCATCGTCTCTTTCTCCTCCCAGGAGAGGGAGACCACAGGGGGAGAGGTTAGGTCTCATTGGCATCATAATTGTTCAATGACCTTAAGCGGGCGGCATCATGCCCCAACCTTCAGGCCAGGGTGAAGAGAGGCTGTTTTGAGATATTCACTTACCCTTCGGGGCCAGCGGGCTCAAAGGCCCAACCGTACACTCCGAAGAAGAGTACCAGCAGCCCAATGCCGGCCACTATCAGACCCGGAATAGAAGTGGCCTGGCTGAGCAACAGGCCCGCCCCCGTCGCACCCAAACCCAGCGCTGTGATGAAGGGGAAATAGGACATGCCCGGCACATGGATTCCGTGGCCTTCCTCCTCATGCCCGCCGGGGTGGACCTCGGCGGACCCACCTCGGGGCACGGGGTGAGGCCTCCCATCAGCATCTTCCGCGTATTTCTGGTGCCAAAAGGCATCCCGCTGATGTACCTGGGGTATCTGCCTGAAGTTGTAGATGGACGGCGGCGACGGGATAGACCACTCCAGGGTCCGGCCATCCCAGGGATCAGCCGGGGCGTCCTGTGGCTTCCGCAAGGTGAGGACCAGGTTCCAGAGAAAGACCAACACACCGAGGCCCAGAGCATAAGACCCCAGAGTGGCAACGAGGTTCCAGAAGTCCCAGCCCATGGCCGGGTCATAGGTGTAGATGCGCCGTGGCATGCCGTCCAGCCCGAGCCAGTGCATCGGGCCGAACGTGATGTTCATACCAACGAACCACAGCCAGAAGTGCACCTTCCCCAGGCCTTCACTCAACATGCGCCCGGTGAACTTCGGGAACCAGTAGTACACGCCGGCGAACAGCCCAAAGATAGCGCCGCTAAAGAGCACGTAGTGGATGTGCGCCACTATGTAGTAGGTGTCCTGCTGCTGGGTGTCCGTGGGCGGCGAGGCGTGGGTGACGCCGCTTAGCCCACCTATGATGAAGAGGACGATGAAACCAACGGCAAACAGCATGGGGGTTTTGAACTCCAGGGCGCCACCCCACATGGTGCCGATCCAGTTGAACACCTTGACGCCCGTGGGCACGGCAATGAGCATGGTGGTGATGGCGAACGTCGCATTGGCCACCGGCCCCAGGCCCACAGTGAACATGTGGTGACTCCAAACGCCCCAGCCCATAACCCCTATGAACAATCCAGAGAAGACCACAAAGGGGTAGCCAAAAAGGGGCTTTTTGGAGAATGTGGGCAGGACATCCGACACCACTCCCATGGCAGGCAGGATAAGGATGTAGACCTCCGGGTGGCCGAAGACCCAGAATAGGTGCTGCCACAGGATGGGGTCGCCGCCTGCCGTGGGATTGAAGAAGTTGGTCCCCAGGAACCGGTCAAACGCCAGCTCAATAAGGGCGATGGTGATGACCGGCATGGCCGTCACCAGGAGAAAGGACGTCACGAGGCTCATCCAGGTGAACACCGGCATGCGCATCAGGGTCATGCCTGGGGCGCGCAGGTTCAGGATGGTAACGATGAAGTTCAGCCCGCCCGCCACTGAGGAGACGCCCAGGGTAAGGAGGCCCAGGACATAGAAGTCCATTCCCCCGCCGGCAGAGTAGGTGGCTGTGGTGAGAGGAGCATAGGCGAACCAGCCATCGGCCGGGGAGCCGCCAAAGAGCCAGCCAGCGTTGAGTAGCAGGCCCCCGAAGAGGAAAACCCAGTAGCTGAGGGCGTTCAGGCGGGGAAAGGCCACGTCGCGTGCGCCTATCTGCAACGGCACGATGAGGTTGAAGAAGGCCACGCTCAGGGGCATCACGCCCAGGAAAATCATGGTCAGGGCGTGCATGGTGAAGAGCTGGTTATACAGGTCCGGGCTGACCAGGGCGTTCTGCGAGGTCATGAGCTGGGTCCGAAGGGTCAGCGCCTCAATGCCTCCCAGCATGAAGAAGATAAAGGCCGTGACGCCGTACAGGACCCCAATGCGCTTGTGGTCTACCGTGACCACCCAGCTCCAGAGGCCGGTGTAGGTGGTAGGACGGCGCAGAATGCCCGGCACTGCGCGACTAGCCGTTGCCATCAATCGCCTCCCAAGGGCCCTTTCATCACGTAGAGCAATGATACAGGGTATCTTTGCTGAGGTGCTATTTCAAGCCTTGCAAGTAAGCCACCAGGTCATCTATATCCTGTTCGGTCAGAGCCTGGCTGCTCGTGCCGTGGTAGGCCGTAGCCAGCTCTTTCATGCGGTTGCCTGGCTTCACGGCCTCGGGGTCGCGGAGCCAGCGGCGCAGGTTCTCATCGCTGCGCACCAGGAGGCCAGCGGCGAAGGTGTCCCGGGAGGCAAAATGCGTCAGGTTGGGCCCGGGGAACCTGCCGGGTCCCTGGCCACCGGCAGCCACCCACGCGCGGAAGGCATCCATCCTGGCCTCCTGCAGCCCTTCTGCATCGGGGCCGCTCACGGTATGGCACACAGAGCACCCTTTCAAATTAAAGGCTAGCGCCGTTGCCACTGCGGGCGGCGCCTTCTGCCCGGCTACCCAAAGGTCAAAGTCCGCCTGGCTTTGGGCGATGACCTGGAACTTCATCTGAGCATGGGCAAGGCCGCAGAGCTCGGCGCACTGGCCGTAGTAGGTGCCCTCCTCCTCTGCCTCAAACCACATCGTGTTGTTCCGCGTCGGGATAACGTCCGTCTTGCCCGTGAGCTTGGGGACCCAGAAGCTATGGATCACATCGTCGGAGTTCAGGAGAAGGGTCGCCGGCCTATTGATTGGCACATGGAGCTCATTGGCCGTTGTGACGCCAAGCTGGGGGTACTGGAACTCCCACCACCACTGGTGCGCAACCACCCGCACCTCCAACCTGTCTCCGGCGGGGGGCTCGGCCTGAGCAAAGATTGTCGTGATGGTGGGGACCGCAATGACCACCAGGACAAGGGCTGGCAGAATCGTCCACGTGACCTCCAAAGGCGTGTTCCCGTGGGTCTGCTTGGGAAGGGCCATCTGCCCAGGGCGGCGGCGGAACCGAAAGACGGCGAAGACCAGAGCGCCTTCCACTACCACAAACACAAAGGCCGCCATCCAAAAGATGAACAGGAACAGGTTCCGCTGATCCCGGGCCAGAGGGCCAGCTACACCAAAACTGGATTGCGGGTGATCTGGGTAGCAACCGCTCCATAAAAGCGGTAGGAGAGTCAGCGATGCGAGGGCAACCAGACGCCACGGGATACGCCAGCTACGAACGGCCATGATTCCTCTGTAAGAGCATGGTGGGGATAGGACCCCCCGTCGCAGGGAACGGAATGCATTCCCTGACTTTGTGATAAATTTGTCAAACTCTATTTATACAGAATGGGAGAGGCCAAGTCAAGAGCTTTTGGTGCGTCCCCACCAACTCACGGGGCGGTAGGCAGACCGCCTGCTTGCGGGTGATAGCCGACGGCCCCGGCACTGGGATCCAGCGTTTGAGCGATGCTCCCGCCTGCTTTCCTGGGCAGCCTGACCCTGCAAGGAGGGGATGGAGCCGCAGCACCTGTTCTGCTCGCTGGGAGTGGCGGTTAGCGTGACCTGGCGCTACGTAACGATCTCAGAACTCCCTTTGGCACCACCCCCTGAAGGGGGCGGCATCATGCCTCAACCTTCAAGCTGAGGTGCAGTAAGCCATATTGAGATAGTTTCTAAAGTGCCAGGTTTTGGGTTCACCTACCCCCCGACTTATGGTCATAAACTAAACAAAGAGTCTTTTCACGGTGTCATTCTGAGCAAGCGAAGCACGGCGAAGAATCTCTCCTGGGGAGAGATTCATTCGGTCGGGCCAATTGCATTGACCCCCCCTCAGAACGACAAGGAAAACGCAAATCAATTGTTCATGGTCAGCAGTCTGGGGATGTGGCTACACCCCTGAGCACGCGGAACCGCAGCGCCTGGCCGAATGCGACGCCGTTCCAGCTATGTTATGGTATAGTAGGCGGTTAGCAGGAGGCTGAGGACAGCGGCGCCAGCCCCTGATTCAACCCCCCAAGCACACGACCCATCTTACTATTGGTGAGATCGCCCCAAATGGAAAGGTCCCTCAAAGATACCACGCCGCCATCGCCGAGGGCGGCTGGCAACAAGGCCCCACCGGCGTACCTGCAGCCGCGGCGCATCAGCCGTCCCTTCCTGGCCCTGCTCATCGCTGCGGCCACGGCGGTATTCGTCCTGATCACCATCGGCGGCACCGTCCGGGTGACCGGCTCCGGGCTGGGCTGCCCGGACTGGCCGCTTTGCCACGGCAGCATCATCCCCCCCTTGCAGTTCAACACCCTGGTGGAGTACACCCACCGTCTGGCAGCCAGCATCACCAGCCCCCTGATCCTCCTGGCTGCCGTGGTTGCCTGGTGGCGCTACCGCAGCTTCCCCCTCATCACCGTGCCCCTCACGGCGGCGCTGGTCCTGCTGGGAGTGGAGGTGGTGCTGGGCGGCATCACTGTCCTCGCGGAGTTGCCGCCCGCCATCGTCACCGCGCACCTGGCCCTGGCAGAGTCCATCTTCGCCCTTCTTCTGGCCACGCTGGTGTGGTACTGGCGGAGGCCCACCCCTGAAGACCGCCGGCCCTCCTCTCTGGTGCGATGGGCAGCCACGGCGGCCGCAGGCACCTTCATCGTGCTCCTCTCCGGCTCTTTCATTGTGGGGCAGGGAGTAGGCTCCTCCTGCGCCCGCTGGCCGTTGTGCGACGGTGGCTTCCTCCCTACCCTACCCGTCCAGTGGCTGCACATGGCCCACAGGATAGTCGCCATGGCCGGCGGGCTGCTGGCCCTCTGGGTCGCCTGGAAAACCCAGCGCAGCGCTGGGGCCACTCCGGGGATGCGCTGGGCTGGGGTTGCTGTGGCCACTCTGGCCATCGCTCAGACGCTGGTGGGCGCTGCCAACCCCTGGACCCGCTTCTCAGAGGTGGCCCGCATCGCTCATCTCAGCCTGGCCACAGCCCTGTGGGGCAGCACCGTGCTGCTGCTGGCCCTGGCCTGGCGGCCTGCGACAGCCCCTTCCCCCGGGAAAGCGGGAGGTGGGCTCCTGGTGGCCATCGCCGACTACCTGGCCCTCACCAAGCCCCTCATCATCATGCTGCTCTTGCTCACGGCGCTGGGCGGCATGTTCGTGGCAGCGGGGGGGCCGCCGCCGGCAACCCTCGCCTTCCTAGTGCTGCTGGGCGGCAGCCTGGGCGGGGGCGGCGCCAACGCCATCAACCACTACCTGGACAGAGACATTGACGAGTCCATGTCCCGCACGCGCCAGCGCCCCCTCCCAGGGCAGCGCATCGCGCCACGCAACGCCCTGGTCTACGGGACCATGTTGAACATCCTGGCCTTTGCCATCCTGGCGACGTGGGTGAACCTTCTCAGCGCCCTGCTGACCCTCGGCGCTACGCTCTTCTACGTCTTCGTGTACACCCTGTGGCTGAAGCGCACCACGGTCCAGAACATCGTCATCGGAGGGGCAGCGGGGGCCTTCCCTCCCCTGGTCGGCTGGGCCGCCGTTACGGGAGGGCTTGCCCTCCCCGCCTGGTACCTCTTCGCCATCGTCTTCTTCTGGACACCCCCCCACTTCTGGGCCCTGGCGATCATCATGCAAAACGACTACGCCAAGGCCAAGGTACCCATGATGCCCGTAGTCCAGGGCGTGCCCGAGACCACCAGGCACATCCTCCTGCACAGCTTGCTCCTGGTGACCCTGTCTCTCCTCATCGTCACCGTGCAACCCCTGGGCTGGCTGTACCCTGTTGGTGCGGCGCTCCTGGGCGGCTATTTCCTCTACCTCGCATGGCGACTGTTCCGCCACCCTGGGATACCGGCGGCCCGGCGGCTGTACCTCTACTCCCTGCTGTACCTGGCCCTGCTCTTTGGCCTGGCCATGGCCGGCAGCGTCCTGGCCTGATGGCGACACGCACTGGCCCCACAAAGGGCGTCGCTTTCCCCGTGGCAGTCTTGACGCTGTCTGCCGCCCTGTTGCTTCTGCTGACGGCGTGCGGCTCCCAGCCAACGTTCCATGGCACTCCCCTTGACCCCCCCATGGAGGCGCCCAACTTCCAGCTTACCGACCAGTTCGGTCAGAGGACATCCCTTGCAGACTTCCGTGGCAAGGTGGTGGCTCTGACCTTCCTCTACACCAGTTGCCCTGACGTGTGTCCCCTCACCACAAAGGCCCTGAGGAAGGCGCACGAGGCCCTGGGAGGCAACGCCTCTGGTGTGACTTTCGTGGCCATCACCGTTGACCCTGCCAGGGACACGCCGCAGCGGGCCTACGAGTACTCCCAGGGAAAGGGCATGATAGAGGTGTGGCGCTTTCTCACGGGAAGCGTGGAGGAGCTGCGCCCGGTGTGGGATGGCTACTTCATTGCCGCCGACCCGTACCGCCAGGGCGAAGGAGGCGCGACAACGCGACTGAGCCAGGCGACCCTGGCCCAGGCCAGCGACGGGGTTTCGGCGCCCTACCTCATCGCCCATCAAGCGCCGGTCTACCTCGTTGACAAGGAGGGACGGATCCGCGTCCTGCACTCTGACGTCACCCTGGACTCAGGGCCGCTGGTGCAGGACATACAAACGTTGCTCAGGGACTAGGTGCAGGCGACCACCCTTTGGCTGTGCGACGAACTTGGTCGCATGGTATGATGCTCCTATCTTACTATTGGGAGGAGGGGGCACGTGGTTACAGCGAAAACCTTGATGACCGCAGAAGACCTGGGCCAACTGGAAGATAACGCCAGGCGATTGGAGCTTGTGCATGGAGAGCTTATTGACCTGCCGCCGACGACCCTGGAACACTCCCACATAGCTTTGAAAATAGGAGCCAAGATCCTGCTTTTCGTGGAGCAACATGATTTGGGAACAGCAGGAGTTGGAGAGCCAGGGTTTACTCTGGCACGCAATCCTGACACCGTCCGTGCGCCAGATGTCGTATTTGTCTCTAAGGAGCGCTTGCCGAAAGAACCTGGGAGGGCCTTTCTGGAACTTGCGCCAGACCTCGTCGTAGAGGTTGTCTCTCCTTCAAACAGCGCGCCCTATATACAGGCGAAGGTAGAGGACTGGCTTTCCGCAGGCGTTCGCCTCGTATGGGTCGTCTACCCCGACACGCGCTCGGTGGTCGTCTACAACTCCCAGCGAGAAGCCAAAGTGCTCACCGCGCAAGAGACGCTTCAGGGCGACCCCGTGCTCCCCGGCTTTTCCTGCAAGGTGAGCGAGCTGTTCTAGCTGAACCGGAACACTCGCACTGCCAGCACCGAGGACACCACGATCCACCCTCCCAGGATGGCCAGCTCCGTGGGGTACTGCCAGAAGGCTTTGCCGTCCAGCGCAACGCCTCGCATGGCATCCAGCAGAGGCGAAAGAGGAAGGAACTCTACCACGTCGGCCAGCACCCCAGGGAGTGACTCCTTGGGGAAGAACGTGCCGGACAGGAACATCATGGGCATGGAGATAGCATTAGCCATGCCGTCGGCGGCGCGCACGTTCTTTGCCACCGCGCCAACGAAGAAGCCAAGGTTCAAGAACACCACGTTGGCAATGACCACCAGCACCAGCAGGTATAAAAAGTTGCCATAGATGTGGCCGTTGAAGAACAGCACCCCCGCGGCCACGATGATGCACGCCTGCGCCACCGACAGCCCCAGGAAAGCCATGATCTGGGCGGCGAAGAAGGTACGCACCTTAAGGGGCGTGGCCAACATGCGCTTCAGGATCTTCTGCTCCCTGTACAGGGCCATGGCCGATGAGAGCCCGATGATAGCGTAGGTCATGACCCCCATACCCACAAACCCCGGAAGCAGGAAGTCAAAGTAGGTCAGGTTCTTGGCCTGGACGCCTACGGCCTTGAGCTCCAGGACCGTGGGCGCATGGGTGATCTGCTGGTTGGTCTCCTGCACGAACCGCTGGATAGTCCCGATGATGATGGCCGCCGTCTGGCTGCCACGGTCGTACACCAGCTCAATGGGCACCGGCTGGTTTCCCCCAGGGGTGGCTAGCTTTTCCGCCAGCCCCTCGGGGATGACCAGGAGATAGCCGACCTCCCCGTCTTGCACATCCCTGCGCGCGCGCTCCTCGTCCTGGACCTCCGCCACCTCAAACCGCTCCAGCCCCGCGAGGTTTTTCACCAGCGCCGTGGACAGGCTATCCTGTGCGTGGTCCACCACCAGCAGGTTAATGGTGGGCGGCTGGTCCAGGCGGAACAGTCCAAAGATGGTGACGAAGATGAGGGGGAAAGCCATGGCCCAGAAGAGGGCCTGCCGGTTCCGCAGGATCATCTTCAGGTTCGCCAGGGTCAGCGCCAGCAACATCGCAGGTCCCCTCGATTCAGTCCCTTAACTGGTGGCCCGTGAGGGCCAGGAAGACGTCCTCAAGATTAGCGGGTACTACCTCCACTTCGGCCAGAGCCACGCCCTTCTCGCTTGCCCAGGCCATCAGGGCCTGCAAGGTGCGGGCGGCGTTGGCCGAGCGCAGGCGACAGGCGCCGTCGGCGTCAAAGGCAACCTCTTTCACCCCCGCCAGGCCTGCCAGGTTATCCTGGGGCAGGCTGCCTGCGGCGGTCACTCGTATCTCGTAGGGCACCGGCAGCCGGCGCACCAGGTCATGGGGCGTATCCAGGGCTGCTATCTTCGCTGCATCCATAATGGCCACCCTCTGGCACAGGAGCTGGGCCTCCTCCATATAGTGGGTGGTCAGCACAATCGTGCGTCCATCCTGGTGGATGGCCTGGATGAACTCCCACAGGTTTCGCCGGGCCTGGGGGTCCAGGCCAGTGGTGGGCTCGTCCAGAAAGACCACCTCCGGGTCGTTCACCAGGGCGGCGGCGATGGTGAACCGCTGCTTCTGCCCGCCGGAGAGGCGTCCAACGGTGGCCTTGGCCTTGTCCACGAGGCCCACCTTCGCCAGCAGTCCGCCAGGGTCCAGATGGCGCGGGTAGAAGCGGCCAAAGAGATTCAGGATTTCGGTAAGGGTCAGGTACTCAAAGTAGGCCGAGGCCTGGAGCTGCACGCCAATGCGCTCCTTCACCTTGGCCCGCTCCCGGTGCGTATCCATCCCCAGCACGCGGGTCTGCCCGGCTGTCGGCTCCTGCAAGCCCTCTATGATCTCCATGGTGGTGGTCTTGCCGGCGCCGTTGGGACCCAGGATGCCGAACACCTCCCCCTGGTGCACGGTGAAGGAGATGCCATCCACGGCTGTGAAGCTGCCGAACCTCTTGACCAGGCCTTCTACTTCAATAGCTTCAGTCATCGTCTGTCCTGTGAATTCGCTCACAAACTCTTCTTATTGTAGCCCTCTGGGGAGCATGGCGTCAGCACTGCCCGGGGCAAAATCAAGGCCTATTGGCGCTTGGTTGCGCGCCAGCACGCTGAAGTTGTTTGGCGAATTGACCTAACCCCCTCTGGCTCCCCCTTCCCGTACGGGAAGGGGGAGAAGTTTGGTTTGAATCGGTGTGATGCGGCAGTGCCGCATCACACCGATTCCTTAATCTATCGTCCCCCTCTCCGTGGCGGAGAGGGGGACTACAGAGGGAGAGGTCGGAACCACAAGGCAATAGTGGTTGGTCAAAGACCATAAGCGCCAGGTCTTGGGTTCGTTGAACTCCCGACTTCAGTCGGGGCCCATGGATACCACTCCCGAGTAAGCATAGGCGGAGGCCAGGGAGCCAGTGACGGTTTTCTTCGCTATCCTCTGAACGCCCGCAGCAGGTCTCGGGCGGCGGCGTAGTCCCGGCGGCCTCCACGCAGGATCGGCGGCACCAGATAGAAGGTGCGGATGCCCTGTCCGGCCAGTGCCCGCAACTGCTCCAGCGCTATCTCCACACCGGGGCGGCCTTGCTCCAGGTCGTTGCGCACCTGCTCCGGCACGTCGCCGAAGAGAAGGCCCTCCCTGTGGGGCACCGGCAGGCCGTAGAAGATGGGCCTGGGAAAGGGCACGCCCGCCGCCGCCCGGTAGGCCTGGTGGAACTGGCGGACCAGGTCCACCCGATAGAACGTCTGGGCGAGGAAGAAGTCGGCGCCGGCTTCCACCTTGACGCGGGCCCGCCGCGCTTGCTGCTCTACCCCCTTGCTGAAGTCCATCACGGCCCCGATGCAGAAGGCGGTGGGCGCCCGCAGCTTGAGTCCTCGGAAATCAATCCCCTGGTTCAGCTTCACGATGTCCTGGATAAGCTGGGACGGCTGGTAATCGCCTACCTCTTTCACCCCCTGCAAATCTTGCTGGCTGAAGCCATCGCCCTGCAACACCACGACGTTCTCCAGGCCCAGAAGCTGCGCCCCCAACAGGTGGTTCTGGAGGGCCAGGCGGTTCATGTCTCGGCAGGCGAGGTTGAAGATGACACCTTGCCCTGCCTCCCGGGCGATGGCCTCTTTACCGCCCCTTGAAGGGGGCGGCATGGAACCTTCCAGGGCGATAAGATGGGCCATGACAGTGGAATCCACACGCACAGACTTGCCCGGGCTGTAGGCCACGCACACAAAGTCGGCGCCCACCTCCTTCACCTGCGCCACGGTTGACAGGTCCGCGCCCCTGGGCGGCGAGAAGTCACAAATGAAGAGGGAGCGGCTGCCATCGTCGGCAACTCTCTCGGTCACAGTGGCCATATCAGTACCCTCTGCTGGAGTGCCTACGTTGTACGCCAATGCGCGCCCCGCGTCAACGGTAGAGCGCGTTTGCCTTCGGGTGGTCCGAATCCCCCCGACTGAAGTCGGGGGTTAGGCGAACCCCAAGCCAGGCGCTTATGGTCATTGAACAAATACGTTGCCAGCGAGACTCGACGTCCCCCCCAGTAGTTCCCCTCTCCGCAACGGAGAGGGGAACTACTATTCAAGGAAACAGTCTGATGCGGTAAGGCCGCATCAGACTGTTTCAAACCAATCTTCTCCCCCTTCCCGTGCGGGAAGAGCCTGTCCTTGACCGGAGCGAAGGAGGGAGCCAGAGGGGGTTAGGTCAGAACTCAAATGGCGGGCTATGTTGCACATGACCATTAGTGCCAGGCCATGCCAGTCGTCAACCCCAAGCAAGGGCAACCTGACAAGAAGGCCCGTTGACAACCCCAGGTTCGCCCTTCAAGATGAAGGACACAGCAAGAGGCTTTGCCCCTCATACCTGCGAGGAGACACAATGAAGGCCATTCAGATCACCCAGACGGGCGGCCCCGAGGTCCTGCGCTACGTAGACCTCCCAGACCCCCAGCCCGGCCCCGGCCAGGTAGTCGTAGACCTGCAGGCCATCGGCGTTAATTTTATGGACATCTATAACCGCAGCGGGCTGTACCGCGTCAACCTGCCCCTGGTACCCGGCGGCGAGGGCGCCGGCGTCGTCTCTCAGGTCGGTCCAGGCGTCACCGACGTGAAGGTGGGCGACCTGGTTGCCTATTCCAGCGTCAACGCCTCCTACGCCGAGAAGGTGGCAGCCCCCGCCGACCGGCTGGTGAAGGTGCCGCCCGGTGTTGACCCCAGGGTCGCCTCAGCAGCCATGCTCCAGGGCATGACGGCCCACTACCTCGCAAACGACACCTACCCTCTGAAACGGGGCGAGACCTGCCTCATTCACGCCGGGGCCGGCGGCGTCGGCCTGTTGCTCATCCAGATGGCCAAGATGCGCGGCGCCACCGTCATCACCACTGTGTCCACCCAGGACAAGGCGCGCCTGGCCAGGGAGGCCGGGGCCGACCACACCATCCTCTACACCCAGCAGGACTTCGCCGCAGAGGTGCGGCGCATCACCGGGGGCGCGGGCCTGCCGGTGGTATACGACTCCGTGGGCGCCACCACCTTTGAGAAAAGCCTTGAGTGCCTGGCTCCCAGGGGGTACATGGTCCTCTTCGGCCAGTCCAGCGGCCCCGTCCAGCCCGTCAGCCCATTCACTCTGCAGGCCAAGTCCCTGTTCCTTACGCGCCCGGGCCTGGGCCACTACACAGCCACCCGGGCCGAGCTGCTGCGCCGCGCGGGCGACGTTTTTGACTGGATCGCCCAGGGCAAGCTCAAGCTGACCATCCAAGCCACCTTCCCGCTTCGGGACGCCGCGGAGGCCCACCGCCAGATGGAGGACCGTGCTACCGTCGGCAAGCTGCTGCTGACGCCGTGAGGACGGAAAGTGAGGCACACGATGTACTATGGGGTGGACTTCAGCGGAGCGAAGGATGCCGGGAGAAAGGTCTGGATAGCTGCGCTGGAAGAGCACCCTGGAGGACTCTTGTTGCAGCAACTGCTGCCAGCAAAGGAACTGCCCTGCGGCAAGGCGCAACGGGACGCCGCCCTGGCAGCCTTGACTGCTTTCATCTCGCAACTGAGCAAAGAAGCAATCGTTGGGTTGGATTTCCCGTTCTGCGTGCCCGAAAAGCTCATGCCCACGCCGAAGTGGGTGGAGTTCGTTGCCTCATTTGGCCAGCGCTACACCAGCCACGATACCTTCAAATCAGAACTCTTCAGCAAGGCCAATGGGAGGGAGCTTAGGCGATTGACTGACACCGAAAGTAAAACCCCATTCTCCCCTTACAACCTCCGGTTACACTGGCAAACTTTTTACGGCATCCGTGATGTGCTTGGGCCTCTTGTAAAACAGAAGGCTGCCCGCATCCTTCCGATGCAAGAACAATCCCTTTCCCAGCCATCAATAGTGGAAGTGTGCCCGGGTTCCACCCTGAAATGCTATGGACACTACAAACGCTACAAAGGCTCCAGTGACGTGGCCCGCCAGGCCCGCGAAGAGCTTGTCCGATGGTTGGAGTATGTCAACAAACCCAACATCACCTTTCTGGACGGAGGCCATCGGGATAAGACGCTTCACGATACAGAAGGCGATGCCCTGGATAGCATCATCGCCGCTACAGCCGCTTTTCGGGCTGGCATGAACCCATTACCAGCAAGGAACAGGCCTGAGTACCAGGTAGAGGGATACGTGTATCGGTAAGAAACTGTCTAGGAACCCCCTTTGGCACCGCCCCCTGATGGTCTTGAAGGGGGGAAAGTGATTTTCACAATGTCATTCTGAGCAAGCGCAGCGAAGCGAAGAATCCAGGGCGTACCATGGGTAAAGCGTCTGGTTTCCAAGGGGAAATTCGCAGATATTAGGCGGAACGCCTTAGATGCTTCGGTCGTCCCTCCTCGCCGGGACTCCCTCAGCATGACATGGGGAATGGCTTTCCCATTGCTTGGTGACCACCGGGGGCGGCTTCAATCCGCAGCCTTGAGGCTGCGGTGAAAAAAGCCATTATGCGCTGGATACTTGGGTATCAAGGACTGAGGAGCCACGATGGACCTAGCCTTTGAAAAGATTACCCTGCCCAACGGCCTGGACGTCATCTTCCACCAGGAGCGCTCAATCCCCCTGGTGGCGGTGAACGTCTGGTACCACGTGGGGTCCAAGGACGAGGAACCCGGCAAGACCGGCTTTGCCCACCTCTTTGAGCACATCATGTTTGAGGGGACGAAGCACCACAATGCCAGCCACTTTGAGCCATTGCAAAAGGTGGGCGCTGTCCTCAACGGCTCCACCACACCCGATCGCACCAACTACTGGGAGAACCTGCCCTCCAACTACCTGGCCCTGCCCCTGTGGCTGGAAGCCGACCGCATGGGCTTCCTGCTGGACGCCCTGGACCAGCGCCGCTTTGACGTGCAGCGGGACGTGGTGAAGAACGAGCGCCGCCAGAGCTACGAGAACCGCCCCTACGGCATGGCCGCCCTCAGAATGACAGAGGCGGTCTACCCCCTGCCCCACCCCTACCACTGGCCCACCATCGGCTACCACCAGGACCTGGACGCCGCCAGCCTGGAGGACGTGCGCGCCTTCTTCCAGCGCTTCTACTCCCCGGCCAACGCCAGCCTGGCCATCGCCGGCGACTTTGACCTGGAGGAGGCAAAGGACGTGGTGCACCGCTACTTCGCCGACCTGCCTTCCGGCCCACCGCCGCCCCGCGCCAAGCGTATGGACTCCCCTCTCCAGGGCCAGGTGGACATCACCCTGTACGACAAGGTGCTCCTCCCCCGCCTGTACATCACCTGGCCCACGGCGCCCCGCTACCACGCCGACGAGGCGCCGCTGTCGGTCATGTCGGCCATCCTGGGCGATGGAAAGACCGCCCGCCTGCACCGCTCCCTGGTGTACGAGAAGCGCATTGCCCAGAGCATCCACACCTACCCCTACGCCGCGGAGATCGCCGGCGCGCTCCACCTGGAGCTGACGGCAGCCCCGGGCCACACCCTGGCGCAACTGGAGGACGAGGCCCGCCGGGAGATGGAGCGTATGCAGACGCAGCTCCCTACCGACGAGGAGATGGAGCGGGCCAAGAGCTCCGTGGAGTGGCAGACGGCCCGCCAGCTTTCCACGGTGGGAGGCTTCATGGGCAGGGCCAACCGCCTCAACACCTTCAACGTCTTCGGCGGGGACCCCGCCCTGGCCAACCGGGACGAGGAACGCTTCCTGGCCGTGCAGCCCGAGGACGTCCGGCGGGTGGCCCGCCAATACCTGGGGGGGCGCCGCGTCCGCATGGAGGTGCTGCCTGAACCCGCGCGCACGCCCGTTGCCGCCAGCGTGGACCGCACGGTGCAACCGCCTCCCACCACACCCCACCCCTTCCAGCCGCCGGCGCCCCGTCGCCAGCGTCTACAGAATGGCCTGGAGCTGCTGGTGGTGGAGAAGCGCGGCGCGCCCCTGGTGGCCTTTGCCCTGGCCCTGCGCGACGGCGGCATCGCCGACCCGCCTGCCCGCCCTGGCCTGGCCGCCTTCACCACCGCGATGCTGGAAGAGGGTACCACCACCCGCACCAGCCAGCAGATCGCCGACCAGTTTGAGCTCATGGGCACCCAGCTATCCGCCTCCACAGGCCGGGAGCAAACGGTCCTTGAGACGGAGACCCTGGCCCGGCACTGGCCCAAAGCTCTGGAGCTCGTGGCCGACGTGGCCCAGAACCCCACGTTCCCCGAGGACGAGCTGGAGCGCCTGCGGAAGGAGCGCCTCACCAGCCTGCGCCGCCTCAAGGACGACCCGGCGGCCATCGCCGGGCGGGTGGCTCCCATGCTCTTGCTCGGCCACGACAGCCCTTACGGCCATCCCCTCTTCGGCACCGAGGCCGCGCTGGAAAGCGTTTCTCGGGAGGCGATGGTGCGCCATTACAACGCCAGCTTTGGACCGGACAACGCCACCCTTGTGGTCGTGGGCGATGTCTCCGTTGCGCAGGTGGTGGAGCTGGCCCAGCGGCATCTGGGAGCGTGGAAGCCCAGGACAGCCAGCCATGGCGCGGCCTCTGACGCTCCCGCCACCGCCGCACCCTCTGGGAGCGCTCTTTACCTCCTGGACAAGCCGGGGGCCGCCCAGTCCGTGATCCGGGCGGGGCTGGTCTCTCTGCCCAGAAGCCACCCAGACTACTTGCCCATGGTGCTGTTGAACCAGGTCTTCGGCGGGCAGTTCACCGCCCGGCTGAATATGAACCTGCGCCAGAGCAAGGGATACAGCTACGGCTATACCTCCTCGGTGGAGTGGCACACTCCGTCATCGCTCCTCATGGCGGGCGGCGGCGTCCATACCGACGTCACAGGCCAGGCGGTGGAGGAGACCATCAAGGAGTTCCAGGACATCCGTGGCCCCCGGCCAGTGGAAGAGGAGGAGTTCCAGGGGGCCAAGGACGCCCTGCTGCGACAGCTACCCGCGTCTTTTGAAACGCCTGGCCAGGTCCTGGACCAGTTCACCCGCCTGGTGGAGTTCAGCCTGCCCGACGACTACCACCGTACCCTCCCCGCCAGGGTCCAGGCGGTGACCGTTGCCGACGTCCGCCGCGCCGCCCAGGAGCACCTGGACACCAGCCGACTGGTCTTCCTCGTGGTCGGCGACCGCGGCAAGATAGAGCCCGGCCTGCGAGACCTGGGCCTTACCCTCAGGTTCGTGGACGTTGAGGGACGGGAGATGTAGATACGCTCTTTGTCAGCGACAACGAAAGGGGGGAACTATGTTGCAGCATACTATCAAGGCTTTTGTTCGCAAAGGAGAAGCGTATTACGTGGCCGAGTGCTTAGAGATTCCTGTGGTGACCCAGGGCAAGAGTGTTGACGAGGTGTTGCGCAACCTGCAGGAAGCTGTGGCCCTGCACCTAGAGGACGAAGACCTGGCTCAACTTGGTCTTACCCCTAATCCCGCCATTCTGGTGACCCTGGAGCTTGAGCCAGCCTATGCCTAGGTTACGCAATCTTTCGGGTGACGATGTCATCCGCATCCTGCGCACTTTCGGATTTACGGTGCACAGTCAGCGAGGAAGCCATGTCTAGCTCCGCAGGACCACTCCTTCTGGACATAGACAATCATTGACAGTACCGAGGCATTCAGAACTAGACGCAGGCACGTCGCAAGCTATTCTGCGACAGGCAAGCCGCTTCATCCCTGAAGAAGAGCTATGGCCCCATTTCTACACCGAGTAAGCAGGCACAGGCCCAAGACACCCAGACTCCGCATCTCTTCACTAGCCTGGGCTGGCATTCTCCGCCTGTGGTAGCACCTGCACCACAATCAGGTGATAGCCCGTCGCCCCGTCCGGCAGGCTGTCCTGAACCTGGGCGATTTGGGGCTGCCCCTGGCCATCGGTGGCTCGCACCTTTATGACCTGGATGCCAGTGGCGGCGGGCGTCCAGGTCCCCGTCCACAGCACCCAGGTGTAGGGAGAGAGCGGCTTCCTTACCTCCGCTGGCCGCCAGGTCTGGCCGTCGTCGGGGCTGAACTCCACCTGCCTGATGCCCCGGTTCCCGGCGAAGGCGACGCCGCCCACCAGCGCCTCTGCGTTTGTTGACAGCTCCTCGGATGGCGCCGGCACATCTATTCGCGACATGGTGTTGTAGTAACCAGAGTCAGCCCAGCCGCGCGCTTGCCAGTAGCCCCTGAAATCGGGGGCCACGGGCTCAATCCTGGTGAGCCACTTCACGTTCTCCATGCCCCAGTGGCCAGGAGCGATCAACCTGGCTGGAAAACCGTGGTTCTCCGGCAGGGGCTCGCCGTTCATCAGGTAGGCCACCATCACCTCCTCCCTCAGCAGCATCTCCAGGGGCAAGCTGTCCACGTAGCCGTCCGCCGCCCGGAAGGCAATCCGCTGGGTGTGAGGGCGGAGCTGCGCTCGCTCCAGCAGCAGCTTCAGAGGCACGCCCCGCCAGAGGGCGTTGCTGATGAGCCCGCCCCCCACCGGGTTGCTGATGCACTCCAGGGTCACGTACTGCTCAACCCAGGGGAGGGCCTTCAGCTCCTCGTAGTTGAGGGAGAAGGGTGCGTCCACGTCCCAACCGACCTCCAGCGTCCACGATTTCGCGTCCAGCCGGGGGTTAATGATGTTCTTGGACACCTCGTAGAACTCGTCGTTGGGCGTGATCTCCGGCGGCAATTGCCCGGCGTCGTGAAAAACCCGCGAGGGGGTAATGGCGGAGACGCTCCGCACGATGGACCGGGTGGCAAACGCACCGATGCCTAGCAATAGGCCAAAGAAGGCCGCCTTCCGCAGGAGCTCCCTGCGTCCGAGGCTCTGGCCCGCTGGCGAACGGAGCAGCGCCCCGTAGTGGAGGTGGGCCAAGGTCACGCCAAAGAAAAGCGCCGGCAGAAGAGTCGCCCAAAGGTAGCTCGCCGCGCCCGTGGCCACCGCCGCGCCGAAGACGCCGCCGCTTATGAGAGGCGTTAGCAAGCCTGCCAGGGCAAGAAAGACCGCCATGCCCAGGAAGGCGCCCCGCCGCCACGGTTGACTCTCCTTGAAAGGCAGGCGGTGCGAGAACCGTACGTAAAGGATGCCTATGCCGCCGCCAGCCACCACCTGGCCGGCCAGCAGCCCGACGAAGAAGAGAGGTTTGGCCCCCACCTGGAGCCTTGTCAGCACAAAGTCAAAGACCGGGGGCGGCGTCAGCTTTATCAGCCAGTCCGCCATCAGCTCTGGCAAGACGATGGCGCCCAGGGAGAAGCGCAACGCCGCCATGAGGGCCGTCATGGCCAGCCCTGCCCCTGCTCCCGCCAGGAATCCGGCCCAGCCCGACACCACCGGACGCCGCCGTAGGATAACCGCCTGCTCCATGGCCCCCTCCCAAAAAGACATGCGTGTACTGTAACATACGAGGGAGAGAGGAGAGCGGTTCTTACCTAACCCCCTTGATCCCCCTTCCCATTGGGGGAAGGGGGAGATTATGGGCGTGAGTATCTGGACACGGCGTTGCCGTTCCCAGATACTCACAACAATCCCATCCCCCTCTCCCCGTTGCGGAGAAGGAGAGAGGTCAGAACCACGATGCACAAGTTCCGGCTGATGACCATCAAGACTTGGTGATGGGTCCCACACAGTAGCAATGGGCATTCTCTACATAGTCGCCACGCCAATAGGCAACCTGGAGGACGTCTCCCTGCGGGCGCTGCGTATCCTGAAGGAGGTCGCCGTTATCGCCGCGGAGGACACTCGCACCACGCAGAAGCTCCTCCAGCGGTACGACATCCCCACGCCGCTGCTCAGCTACTTTGAGGGCAACCAGGCGCAGCGCATTCCGGAGCTGCTGGAGCGATTGGAGCGGGACGACGTGGCGCTGGCATCGGAGGCGGGCGTGCCGGGCATCCGCGACCCTGGGCTGGAGCTGGTGAAGGCCGCGCAAGAGGCGGGCTACAACGTCGTGCCCATACCCGGGCCATCGGCCATCACCACGGCCCTGTCCGTGTCCGGCATGCAAGGGGACGAGTTCCTGTTCCTGGGCTTCTTGCCGTCCAGGAAGACGGAGCGACGCAAGGCGCTGGAAGAGGTGTCGCTGCAGACGCGGACGCTGGTACTCTTTGAGTCACCGCACCGGCTGGCGGATTCGCTGAAGGACATGGCGGCGGCCCTGGGGCCGGCGCGTCGCGTGGCGGTGTGCCGGGAGCTGACCAAGCTGCACGAGGAGGTCTTTCGCGGGACGCTCTCGGAAGCCCAGGAGCACTTCGTTGCCCCCCGTGGCGAGTTCACCCTGGTCATAGAGGGCACGCGGGGGCTGGAGGAGCAGGAGCCGGCGCAGGCGGAGGACATCCTGGCAGACCTGCGGTTGCTGAAGGAGGCCCACGCCCCGGTGAAGGAGGCGATGGCCCAGATGGCGAAGGTGTATGGCCTGAGCCGCCGGCAGGCCTACAAGATGTGGCTGGAAGTGGAGTAAGAAACTTACGTCGGCCTGTGCCACAAAAGGCACCGACCTTGGGGTATGATACGTACAGGAGGCCACTATGGACACGAATGAAATCACCTTTGTGGTGAAGGAGTCTCCCGAAGGCGGCTATGAGGCGCGTGCCCTGGGATTCAGCATCTTCACGCAGGGCGAGACCTGGGAAGAGCTTAAGGTCATGGTGCGCGACGCCGTCAAATGTCATTTTGAAGACACGGACACTCCGCGGACGATCCACCTGCACATGGTGCGGGACGAGGTGCTTGCGCCTTGAAGCTGCCCAGAGACCTGTCCGGACGAAGGCTGGCAGTGCTTCTTCAGCGCTACGGGTACCAGGAGTTCCGACAAACTGGCAGCCATCTCCGTCTCGTTTCCACCATGCAGGGAACGGAGCACCACGTGACCATACCTCTGCACGATTCCCTGAAAGTGGGGACGCTGAACTCGGTCTTGGGAGACGTTGCCGACTATTTGGGCGTAGACAAAGAAGAGCTTGCGGAGCAACTTTTCTAGGGGCTGATGGCGCAGATGGCGAAGGTGTACGGCCTCAGCCGGCGGCAGGCGTACAAGCTGTGGCTGGAAGTGGAGTAACTGTTGTCATGCAGAGGAACGCAGCGACGAAGCATCTAAGGCGGTGGCTTTGACTGGGCAAATGCCTTAGATTCTTCGCCGATGTCCCGACGCGTTCGGGACTCGGCTCTGAATGACAGGACAGCGTGGTGTACCAAATGATACACCGTGTCCCTGGAACGAAGCATCGCGGCTTTAGTAACTATCTCAAAACTCTTCTGTACTGCCCCCAGATGGTCTTTAACTAGACAGTTGTGCCGC
>JACQUH010000111.1 GCA_016210375.1 Chloroflexota bacterium | reverse complement strand
GGAAGGGGGAGCCAGAGGGGGTTAGGTCGGACCCCACTCAGCAGATTATTTTGTCAACAACCAAAAGTGGCCGGCATA
The DNA here is from genome assembly GCA_016210375.1 of Chloroflexota bacterium. Lineage (GTDB taxonomy): Bacteria > Chloroflexota > Dehalococcoidia > Lucifugimonadales > JACPCL1 > JACPCL1. Next base: position 2,845 of record JACQUH010000111.1, on the reverse strand, counting down.
ATGCCCCAGCTATCAGGCTGGGGTAAAGAAAACTATTTTGAGCTACTTTCCAGGCCCTCGCGCCCGCGCTGGAGGCTGGGGATTGGTCCCCAGAAACCACTCGGGCGAGGCCCCGGACAGCCCGGCGAGCTGCACACCTTCCGCTGGTCGTTGACCTTTTCTTTTGCGGTGGCCGCGGCTGCCACATGTGTTGCTGAATGCTTCCCACAAAGGGTCAAGAGGAGGCGGAGCAAATATGGCGCGATACCAGCCCTACGGTTCTCCGGCCCTCCCTTTCAGTAGAAGGCGGTATGCCAGGGTTAGAGGCCGCCAGGCCCGGGGAAGCCTCGCGATCATGCAGGCCGAGCGCCTGCACCTGTTGGGCCAGGAGGCCATTGGCAGCATAGCAGCCATCCTCGTTCGGCCGGGGAGCTTTCAAGACCGCCTGGAAACCGCCCTGGAAGAGGTGGTGCGGGTGCTCCAGGCAGACCGGGTAGTGTTCCGCGTGGTGGACGAAGAGACGGGGGACCTGAACCTTGTAGCGGGCGCCGGGCCCGCAATGAGTATCGTTCCCCCCTTACCAGTCATCCAGCGGGGTGAGTATGTCCTGGGGCAAGCCGCGGAGCAGGGGATGCCAGTCATCGTCAACAGCATGGAGTCCCACCCCAACGTCCTGCCCTCCCTGGTGGAGCACGGCATGCGTTCTTCGGCGCTGATGCCGGTCAAGGCCAACGACCGCGTGCTGGGGGTGCTAGCCACCAACTCGCGCCTGCCTGGACATTTCACACCGGACCGCGTGCACCTCCTCACGGCCATTGCCAATGGTATGGGGCCATTTCTGGACAACGCTCGCTTGCGCCAGGACCTCACCGATGAGCTGGAGCAGAGCCGGCAGAGACTGGCCTCCCTCCAGGCGGTAGCCAGCAGCTTGCTGGTAGAGCAGGACGTAAGGCGCGCCCTTCGCAATGTCGCCGCATCGGCAAGAAAGATCGCCCGAGCGTCTTCCTCTGCCGTGTATGTGTGGGACAGCACCCAACGGCAGGGGATGTTCGCCTCGGAAGGCCCAATGAATGCCTCCATGCTGAGGAGGGAGTCCAGTATCGGGGAGTGGCTGTGCTCCGCCATGGAAGAAGGAAGAGTCCTGAGGGCTGTTGACCTTGAGCACCCCTTCAGGTCCAGGGGACTCGCCTCCGACCATCCAATGCTGAAAAACTTTGTGGGGACCCCGATTGTGCTCAAAGGGGCAGTAGGCGGCGCCATCTACGTGTGGGGGCGGGACGAAAAGGGTGACTTCTCGGCCCAAGACGAGCAACGCCTTCACCTGCTGGCCCTCCTGATCGGCCGGTACCTGGAGAACGCAGAGCTCTACCGCGAGGTGGAGATGGAGCGTAAGAGCCTGGCTGCCATGCAGGAGAGCATGGTGGAGGGCCTCGTCGTTGTAACCAGGGAAGGGCGTGTCCGGTACCTGAACGGAGCGGCCAAGTCCATCCTGGGGCTGGAAACCAGAGGAGGGGAGAGGGAGTCGGTGCGGGAGAACATCCTGCTCCAGATGCCGAAGATAACAAACCCACTTGCTCTAGAGCCTGTGCTGAGGGTGATTTCCGGGGAGAGGGACGCTCCGGTATCGGTTGAGATCGCCCTGAAGCAGATGGAGAGACAGGACCTGTTGGTCACAGCCTTTCCCATCCACATTGCTGACTCGGAGCGGATAACCGGCATCCTCCTCCGAGACATCACCAAGGAGCGGGACCTGGAGGAAAGGCGGGACTCTTTTGTGTCCATTGCCTCCCACGAGCTACGAACCCCCATGACCACCATCCTGGGTTTCAGCGAGCTGCTCTTGCAGCGCGACCCTCCCAGGGAGACCCGTCAAGAGTGGCTGGGGAACATTCACAGGAGCAGCAAGCGCCTGATCAGGATCGTGGAGGACCTGCTGGACGTCTCCCGCATCCAGACCGGCAAGCTTTCCGTGGAGCTGGCCCAGGTATCGTTGCGGGACGTGGTGGACGACGTAGCCACGTACATACGCACCACCACAGACAAGCATAGTCTCACCCTGGAAGTGGACGAGGCCCTTCCCCTGGTAACGGCGGACAGGGAAAAGCTGGGCCAGGTGCTCACGAACCTCCTGGAGAACGCCGTCAAGTACAGCCCCCGGGGCGGGCGAATCCGCGTCGGCGCTACCTACAGCCCTGCTCTGGGATGCGTAGTGGTGAGCGTAGCGGACGAAGGGATCGGCATTGCCCCAGAAGACATCGGCGGTCTGTTCTCCTCCTTCAACAGGATCAGGAGCAAGGAGACGGAGGGCATCGGAGGCACGGGGCTCGGCCTGTTCATCGTCAAGCAGATAGTGGAGCTGATGCATGGCCAGGTCTGGGTAGAGAGCCGCCTTGGCCAGGGGTCTACGTTCTCTTTCTCCCTGCCAACCACCCTCGCGAAGGGAGGAGAGACAACGGTATCCCAGCAACTGCTGCCGTGAAAACCGGATGAGGACGAGCCTGTGAAAACGCCTAACCGCCCATACATCACATTCTGACAACAGCTCATGGCCTGACACACGGGAACCTGGAGCCTACAACAGTTCACAAGGCCCATAGTGGTCAGAGTCAGTCTAGAGATTAGGAGAGAGGCCCTTCTCTCTCTGCAGAGGGGCCTCGTCCAAAAAGCCGCACCCACCGGTTCATGAGGAACCCAGACACATTGGATGATAAGAATATCCTGGCGTGATGGGTACAGCTCACCAAGTTCACCACAACCTCTCAGCCCTTTGCGCAAAGGCTTGCAAGGCTTAGATTACACCCGCCTCGCGTAAACGCCTCAATTCATCACTCTCCACCCCCAGGTTAGCGTACACCATTTCATTGTG
>JACQUH010000104.1 GCA_016210375.1 Chloroflexota bacterium | reverse complement strand
GCCCTGAGCGGAGCGACTGGGGAAGCGAAGGAGGGACCACAGGGGGAGAGGTTGGGTCTCATTGGCATCATGATTGTTCAATGACCGTCAGGCGATGGTCTCAAGGGGTGAGGCGCCTTACCAGCAAAGGGCCGTGTTGCAAAAGTCCCTTAACCTCACCCGATGTGTCCCCCTCTCCTGCTGGAGAGTGGGAGTTTGATTCTGGGGACACCCCAGACCCAGGCAGTACCGACTTGTCGGGACTGCACCCATTCGCTTCGCTCAGGGCAGGCACTTCCTGACTTTTGGTGCAAAGCCCCCGCAAAGGCGGAGGGGTAGGCCACTAGCCTGCCCCTCCGCCTTTTCCCCTACAGCACTACTGTGGCGGTACTGCCATGGATGTTGATCGTGGTGCCAAAGGGGCGTGAGAACTCCTGGAAGCGTTCCAGGATCTGGCGCGCGACGTCGCCATCGGCTAGCAGCGGGCGGCCCTGCATGGAGCGGCGTTTGCCAAACCCCAGGTCCACCGCGTGCAGTTCTATCCCGGCTAGCTGGCCTCCCTTGAAGCTGATCATCGGAAGGGTGCTCTGCCAGCGGATGGGCTGGACACTCTGGCCGCGTGTGGGCTTAGCGTTCGCATCGTAGCCGGCGCGGAGATCGTAGAAGTCGGCGGGGGTTGACTCCCATCCCAGGCTCTGGCGCTCATAGTTGTCCTGGGGCACCAGCTCCACGGTGTCGTTTTCCAGGAGGAAATCGCCCAGGGCATAGAAGATGGGGCGACCCTTGTAGATCTCCATGCCGCGGTCCTGGTGCGGCCCGTGGCCGACGAAGGCGTGGGCGCCTGCATCAATGACGGCGTGAGCCAGCTCCTTGATGTGGTCCGATGGGTCGTTGGGTGTCTTGCCGCCTTCGTGGTTGTGGACGGTGAAGACCACCCAATCGGCCATGCGGGCGGCGTCACGAACGGCGCGAACGTTGCGGGCCAGGTCGTTCTTGTTGATGACAGACCTCTTTTCAAAGGACTCTCCCAGCACGAAACGGCTGAAGGAATCCTCCTCGTACTGTCCATGGTCCAGGAAGAGGACCTCGGTGTCAGATGGCCCTGGCCCGCCGAAAATGGCCTGGCGCTCGGCAGCCTGCTCTTCCCAGCCCATCTTCTTGGCGACATCCTTCAGGGCGTCAAACTGCTGGCGTTCCACCGTCCAATACAGGTTCCAACGTATGAAGTTGGAGCCGGGGCGGCCCATCACGTCGCGGCGGGCTTCGCCAGCGCGGCCAGCAATGGGGCCGGAGCTGGTGGCAGCCACCATGGCCACGCGGCCTTTGGGGGTGTCAAGATAGGTGGGCCTGGATGCCTCGCCCATGTTGGCGCCGGTGCCGGCGTGGGGCATGTTGAACTCGTCCATGTGGCGCAGGTTGGCGAGGACTCCGTTCTCTCCATAGTCATAGACGTGGTTGTTGGCGGTGCTCATGATCTGGATTCCCATCCACTTCACATCCTCCAGATACCGGGGGTCGCACCGCATGTAGGTGCCGCCCGGGCGATAGGTAGGGGGAGTTTCATAGTTATGGAACAGCATCTCGGCGTGGCTGGTGCGCAAATCGGCGCTGAGCAGCAGCTCCCGCAGTTGCAAGTACCTCGGCTCCCTATACGGTTTCAACGCCCGGGTGATAAGGGATTCCCCTGTCGCGGCGTAGAGCAGATCGCCGCTTTCCGATTCATAGAGGTTGGGTGTGCTGAGCATTGCTCTCCTTTCCAGATGTTCATGGAGCCAGCGCCCGTCTTGGGTTGCCGCCATTGTAGGGGCCGGCGGGCCGTTTGACAACCAGCCTTACGGGTTCAGGACATGAGAGCCAGGGAATAGTCCGATTTGAATAGAGGCAAGCAAGACAGTCCAGAGGAGTCGTGCGCCAGCTCCATGGCGGGGACGGATGGTGTTTCTGCCACGATCCCCCCATTGGAGGGCAGCGTTTGCCGAAGCAAAGCGAGGTCTGAGGGCCGCGGTAAGACTACTAGAACCCCTCTCGTGGGTACAACTCGCCCCTCCTGTTGGCTGCCACGCCTACAGCTACAGGAGGCGTTGGGCAGCGGGCGACTTACCCCGCGCCCGGTGCTGGCTTCGGAGTCGCAGCGGGCGTCAACTTGGTGGGCGGCGTTGGCGTCGGGGTTGGCGGCTGCGCCGCCAGCTCCAACGGGTGGGGTTGTATCTGCACCACATCAACGCTGATCCCTGCCCCCACGTCGCCTCCTGTGGTCTTCTTGTTGATGGTGGCCCGGTAGACGGCGGTGACCTCTAGCTCCACGGGGCTTTCCACAACGACAAACCCTTCGTGGATGGCAGTGTCTGGAGGAGGCGCTACTCCCAGGAGGGCCCACACGTTATCGCAGTTCACCTCTAGCGCCTCGTTGGAGTACAGCGTCTCCGTGACCAGCGGCGACACCTTCCCCCGCGGGACACCCTGCGGGTTGGCGACCACCGCTTTCTTCTGGAAGATGACTTTGTCATAGCTGTAGTTATGGATGTTCACCTCGGTGCGGAACACCTGGGTCTCCAGGAGGAAAGGCACCGTCCCGAAGTTGGGCGTCGTCATGTCCTCCAGCACCCTTTCGCCCCCGCAGACGTACTTGGCGGAGTAGACCCACAGCTTCCTCTTGGGCGGTTCAGGCGTCACCTTGGGGACGGGCGTGACCGTAGGCGTAGGTGTTGGGGTAAGCGTAGGAGTTGGCGTGGGCGTCACGCCCGGGCAGGGCCCGTCGGTCGCCTTGGTGCTGTACCAGATATCCGTAGGTTCAGCCGTCTGGGTCTTCCAGTGCCACACCACGTGGGGCAAGAGACAGCCGTCCAGAGCCAGGTCCTGGCCGCCAAGCTGCTCGCCGCCGGCCGCAATGGTCTCGGGGCTATTCCACGCACCGGCGACGCTCCTGGTCATGTAGCGCAGCCAGTTGGCTACCTGGGTCTGAATCCATACCAGGTACAGGTTTCCAGACGCATCGGCCTCCAGAACGGGGTTGAACTCCGCAAAGGCGGTGTTGGTGATGTTCACTGACGCCGGGCCCAGGGGCGATACCTGACGGTAGTAGAGCTGGCTGATGCCATCGGACCCCTTCACCGACATCACCGCGTGGGCCACACCGTTGCCGTCCACCGCCACGTCCGCGTTGCCGTAGGAGACCGCGGCGGGGACATTGGCCACGTCCACGGGCGCCGTCCAGGGCCAGGGCCCATAGCTGGAATAGTACACCCCTGCCAGCACGCCCCCTCCCCCGGCTTCTGGCCAGAGGGCGTGGACCTTCCCGCCTGGTTCTACAGCTATCCTCGGGCGTCCCGAGGAGGACTGAGAGGTGTTGGATATGTTGCTCGCGGTGCTCCAGACCCCCCCGGACCTCTTGACCCAGTAGACCTCGAGAGGATTGATGCCATCATTAGCCATCCACAGGACCTGCAACATACCGCTGCTGTCCACGCCGATTACAGGGAGGTCTTCGGAAACAGGGGTGTTGGAAATGTCCAGGGGCGCGGACCAGGCGCCTGAGGAAGCGGGCTTGCTGATGTAGAAGATATCTGTGTCTGGGAAGAGCTGTCGGTACACCACGTGTACGATGTCATTGCTATCTATGGCAAGGTCTGGGGCCTTGCCGTCGGCAATGGTGGTCATGGGCGACCAGGAGCCGCCAGAGGGTTTGGTGGCGTAGGCGATCTTGGGGTTCCCCGCCGCATCTGGCTCGTACCACACGGCGTGCTTGGTCCCGCCGCTGTCCACCTTGATCCTGGGCGTAAAGGACTCAGTGGCGCTGTTGGAGACGTTCTTGGGGGCAGACCACGGCGGCGACGTCTGGGCCTTCGCTGGAAGGGCCAGCGCTGCCATGAGGCCGGCCGCCGTAGCCAGCAGGAGGAAAGCCAGACCTACCGCCAGGAGTGTGACGCGTCGCTTTTTGGCCAACGGCACCCTCGCCCACATAGCGCACCTCCGCGACTCTGGGTCTCACGCGAACCAACGGATGGTCCCTCTCTATCGTTCCGCACCAGGCGGCATGACGGGCCCGTCCCATGTCAGATTGGGCGGGCACTCTTCCATGAACCTAGCTCTTAATGCGCTTTTACCTCTTTAAGGCGAGTATATACATCGCCAATGCGTTGTTGTCAAGCCTGACGGCCTCCTCAAAACAGAGCGGTGGCCTGAGCTTCCTTGCGGATACGGCCGTGGACTGGGCTGTGGTAGGGTCTGCCGCATCGGTCGCCATCAGCGCCGGCGCGGCTCCCACCCCTGGTAGGTTTCTCCTCGTGGGGCAGCCCCTGGTCTTAAACGAAGGGAACCATTCGGAAGTAGCTCCCTGGATGGGCGGGTGCGCATAGGCAGGCGCATCCAAAACTCGTATGATAATGGCCAGCTTTCCCTTCCGGCGAGCAGAGCTTTCTCAGGAGGCCCCATGCCCCTGGTAGGCGTCGTCATTGGTAGCCGCACCGATGAGCCCCTGGTGCAGGATACGCTCAAGACCCTGGCCGAATTGGGGATTGAACACGAGCTGGTCACCATGTCTGCCCACCGCGCGCCCCAGAGGGTGGCCGACTACGCTCAATCGGCCTCAAGCCGCGGCATAGAGGTTATCATCGCCGCTGCGGGGGGCGCCGCAGCCCTGCCAGGCGTTATCGCTTCCTGGACAGACCTGCCTGTCATCGGCGTCCCTTTGCCCACCAGCGAGCTAGGAGGCGAGGACGCTCTGCACGCCATCGTCCAGATGCCGCCGGGCGTGCCAGTAGCCTGCGTAGCGGTGGGCGCGTGGGGCGCCCGCAACGCCGCGTACCTGGCAGCGGGCATCCTGGCCCTCAAGCATGATAAGATTAAGCAGGCCTACGCCGCCCATAGAAGGCAACTCCGCGAGGGTTAGCGTTGCCACATCTCTGCGAAGCACCCCAGCATGCCATTAGGGCGCCAAAGTATTGTTGAATGGGGTGGCCCGCCAGAGGTGGGCCACCCCATTCAAACACAACCCCCTCTCCCTCGATGGGAAAGGGTAGGGGTGAGGGTGAAGGGCACGGTTATGGTGCGGATTCGCCTCTTTTGGAGAGCCTTACCTTGAGCAATATCGCTGTCCTGTGTGACTTTGACGAGACCGCTGCGGTGGAGAACGTGGCCCACCTGGTGCTGGACCGCTTCGCCCGGGAGGAGTGGCGCAGCCTCATCAAGCAGTTCCACGAGGGTACCGTTATCCCCAAGCAGTACTTTGAGCGCCCCTTCCAGTCGGTGCATGAAAGCCGCGAGACTCTGAAGGCCCACGTTCGCCAGGCCGCTCACCTGCGCGATGGTTTTGGCGAGATGGCCCGCTACTGCCAGGAGCGTGGCATTGAGGTGGCCATCGTCACCCACGGCCTGGACT
>JACQUH010000102.1 GCA_016210375.1 Chloroflexota bacterium | reverse complement strand
TTTCTACACCCCAGCCTTCAGGCTGGGGCATGATGCCGCCCCCTTCAGGGGACGGTACCAAAGGGAGCTCTGAGATGGTTTCTAACTCCACCCACCCCCCGACTTATGGTCATTGACAAAATAATCTGCCATTTGGGTTCCGACCTAACCCCCTCTGGCTCCCCCTTCCCGCACGGGAAGGGGGAGAAAACTGGTTTGAAACTGTCTGATGCGGCCTTGCCGCGTCAGACAGTTTCCTTGAATAGCTGTCCCCCTCTCCGTTGCGGAGAGGGGGACTACAGGAGGAGAGGTCGGGTCTCATTGGCATCATAATTACTCAAAGACCTTCAGTCGGAGGGGATGCACAACACCCCAAAGCAAACGGAACTCACGGAGCGATGCCGTGAAGCTCATTGGGATAGCTTCAGCAATTGCCGTTGCCCAACCAGGGCATGGCCCCGGGGGGCGACGCAGGCAGGAGGGGCAAACGCACCCGCGTTCTAGGGCGTACCCTTGCCGGCGCGGGCCTGGTGCGCCCGGATGCGCTCTGCCAGGACATGGGCGGCGGCCTCCGGGTCTTCAGCCAAACAGACGGCGCTGATAACGCAGATGCCATGGGCCCCCGCCTCCAGCACAGCGTCCACGTTGTCCACGGTGATGCCCCCTATGGCCACGACAGGCACGTTTCTGAGCGCTTGCCGCGCCTGGCGCAGTCCTGCCAGCCCCGCTGGACGTGTGTTGTCCTTGGAAGTGGAGCCGAAGATGGCCCCCACCGCTATGTAGTCGGCCCCCTGGGTCACAGAGGCCATCGCCTCCTGAAGGAGGGCGTTGGACGTGCCAACGAACTGGTGGGGGTGCAGGACGCGGCGGGCTTCGGGCACTGGCAGGTCATGCTGGCCCACATGGAGGCCGTGAGCATCGGCAACCACTGCCAGGTCTGCATGATCGTTAACGATGAAGGCGGCGCCGTACTGCTCGCAGAGGTCTCTGAGCTTGCGGGCGACGGGAAGCTGGTCGCCCTTGTCGTGCACCTTGTCCCGAAGCTGGACAGCGGAAGCGCCGCCGCGCAGGGCGGCGCGGGCCACTTCCACTACGTCCCGCCCGCCGGTAAGCTGCGGGTCCACAATGACGTACAGGCCGGCGACCCTGCTGGCAGCCGCCTTGCGGGCCGCGAGGTCACTGGACTGGGGAAACTGGTTCACGGATTGTTCTGTCACGGCTTATCAGATGTCCCAACCTGCGGGCGGCGTGCCCTCCCGGGCGGCGTCAATGGACTCCCGGACCTCCTCTGGAATCTCCATGCCCCATTTGCCGAAGGACTCCTCCACATTGCGTCCGATGTTCCGCGGGTCCCTGTAGTAGTCCAGGCTGGCATCTCCCGGAACCGGCCCGGACTGCTCGTGCACCTGCTGGGTGGTCTTGCCGATGGCGAAGGAAGAGACGGCGCGATGAAGGCGCAGGCTACCGCAGCCCCGGCAGACTGGCTCCAGGGGCGAGCTGACGGAGCGGGTCAGATAAGTGGACCTTCGCCCGCAGTCATTGCAAAGGAACTCGTAGAGGGGCATCGGGCTTCTCAGAAATCCTCGGCCTCGGAAGTCGCATCGGGCTCGGCGTCGGCGGCCTCCATCTCGGCGGCGAAGTCGTCCATCTCTTTGCCAAAGGAGGCTCCCATATCCTGGCGCATGCCCCTGGCCCAGCGGGCCATGCTCTGGGGGTCGTCGTCGTCAAAGTCTCCCAGTGTCTCCGAGGATGGAATGTTGACGCCAGCGAACCAGTCGGCATGAAAGGCGAAGGTGGACATGACCCGGCGCAGGTCTGTGCTGCCGCAGCGCGGGCAAGCAGGGGTACGGGGGTCGGAGAAGCTGCGAAAGAAGTGGCTGCTCCTGCCCTGGCACTGGTTGCAGCGGAACTCGTAGACAGGCATAAGGCCCTCGCGGTGACGTGGCCCTATTGTAGCACAGCCATGGGAGGAGGTCGTGATTGCCTGTCTTGGCAGACGTGGGGAGGTTGAACCTAACCCCCTCTGGCTCCCTCCTTCGCTTCCCCATTCGCTTCGCTCAGGGCTTCGGCTCATTCAAGAGCTTGCCCTGAGCGCAGAGAAGGGACAGGCTCTTCCCGCACGGGAGAAGATGCACTTGAATCGGTGGGATGCGGCTTAGCCGCATCCCACCGATTCCTTGGTCTATCGTCCCCCCTCTCTTTGGGAGAGGGGGACCACAGGAGGAGAGGTCAGAACAGACGCCATGATGCACCAGCCGCCAGGCTGCCTTACAGAAGATCATGGGGGCATATACTACTGCGATAGTCAGCCGGTCAAAGCAGGTGTCCCGCTTCGCCTCCTGCTATACAATGGAGCACCGAGGATAACACTGGCGCCCCCGGGAAGAAAGGGTCCGGTGATGGGCTGTGATGCAGAGCCCTAGCCCTTCGTCGGTACAAATGAGGCCGGCCAGGCCCGGGGACCTGGAACCCCTGGCAGAGCTGGAGCGCCTGGGCTTCCCTCTGGACCAGTACAGCCGCAAGCAGCTCCGCTACCTGCTGTCCCATGCCAATGCCAGCACCTACGTGATGGAAGGCGAAGGGGTCATCCAGGCGTATGCCATGGTGCTGTGGCGGCGCGGCAGCCGGGTGGCCCACCTGTACTCCATTGTGACGCACCCAGACTTCCAGGGCCGTGGCCTGGGCACAACCCTGCTCTTGCAGGTGGAGGGAGAGGCGGTGCAGCACGGGTGCACCCGACTCCGGCTGGAGGTGCGGGCGGACAACGCCATAGCCATAGGGCTCTACCAGCGCCGGGGGTACAAGCTGGTGAAGGAGCTGCCTGGCTTCTACACCGACGACGCACCCGGGCTGCGGCTGCTCAAGCAGTTGCCGAGGAGTGCAGTCAGGCGCAGGTAGCTCTCTACACGTCCCAGCCCTCGCCGATGGCATTGGGCAAGTGCGCCGCGACCCGGAGCAGCCCATCGGCGCCGATTGCCACCGCCACCACGTCTATGCGCCAGGGCCTGCTTTCCAGTCTATGGCGTTCCAGGTAGTCCTGGGCCGTCAAGACCAGGCGGCGCTGCTTCCGCGGCGTCACCGCCTCCAGGGGAGAGCCCATGCGGAGGCTGCGCCGGCCTTTCACCTCCACGAAGGCCAGGATGTCCCCCTCCTGAGCGATGATGTCCACCTCGCCCCAGGGGCAACGGTAGTTGCGGCCCAGGACCGCATACCCCTTGCTCTCAAGGAACTGCTCTGCCACCCTTTCGGCGGAGAGGCCGCGAGCGCGCTGCAGGGTCGTGGCGGCGTCCTGCTCACCTCGTAGCAGGCCCTGGACGGGGGCGAAGGAGCGCCGGTGGAGGGGGCAAGGCCCAAGGCGAGCCAAGGTTCCCAGGTGCTGGGGCGTGGGATAGCCCTTGTGCCGCGCAAAGCTGTAGCCGGGGTACGTCGCATCCGCACTACGCATATAGCCATCCCGTTCCACCTTGGCAATGATGGACGCAGCGGCGATGGAGCGGCAGAGGGCGTCGCCCTTGATAATGGCCCTGAAGGGGAGGCCAGCGTCAGGAAGAGGAAGGGCGTCAATCAGCAGATGGTCCGGCCGCACGGACAGGGCGCTAACGGCCCGGACCATGGCCGTCTTCGTGGCCGGCACGATGCCCAGGGCGTCTATTTCCTGATGGCTGGCCCAGCCGGTCCCCCAGGCCACGGCCTCCTGGCGGATCGCCGCTGCCAGGCGTTCCCGCTGGGGGGCGGTAAGTGCCTTGCTGTCTCGCAGCGCAGAGTAGAAGGGCAGGTCCGCGTAGGGGTCCAGGACCACGGCTCCTGCTACCACGGGGCCTGCCAAGGGGCCTCGGCCCACCTCGTCCACCCCAGCGATGGCTCTGTAGCCCTGCGCCCAGAGGCGCAGCTCCGCCGCAAAGGTGGGAAGGGTCTTACCAGCCAAGATAGTCCTCGCCCCGCGCCTCATTATCATCCCAGCCGGCGTCCTCTATGACGCCGCCGCCCAGGAGATCCTCGCCCTGGTAGAAGGCCACCGCCTGGCCTGGTGTAATGGCACGCTGTGGCTCGCGAAAGCGGATGGTCGCGCGGTCGCCGTGGGGATACAGGGTCGCGTCGCTTTCCGTTGCCCTGTACCGGATCTTGGCAGTGACCTCCACGGGGCCAGAAGGAGCCCCGCCGGGGAAGCTAACGTGGGAGGCGAAAAGAGTATCCCGTAGCAGCTCCTCCGCGGGGCCAACGATGACCCGGTTGCGCCCGGCGTCCACGCCCACCACGTAGAGGGGCGTTGGCGACGCGACCCCCAGGCCCTTGCGCTGGCCCACTGTGAAGTTGTGGACGCCACCATGGACGCCCAGGACCACCCCCGAGGAGTCCACGACATCGCCGGGGGCAGGCGGTACCCTTTCCTTCAGAAAGGCGCGGTAGTCCCCGCTGGGGATGAAGCATATCTCCTGGCTGTCGGCCTTATCGGCGACGGGAAGTCCGCCCCGGCGGGCGATGTCCCGCACCTGGGGCTTGGTGTGCCAGCCCACGGGGAGGAGGAGCCGGCCCAGCTCCTGCTGGCGCAAGGTGTACAGGACATAAGACTGGTCCTTGGCGGGGTCCACCGCCTTAAGGAGCCGCCTCGCGCCATCCCGCATGGCCACGCGGGCGTAGTGGCCGGTGGCTATGTAGTCGGCGTCCAGGGCCAGGGCGCGCTGGAGCAGGAAGCTGAACTTGATCTTGTCGTTGCAGGCCAGGCACGGGTGCGGCGTGCGCCCCTGGGCGTACTCCTGGCAAAAGTAGTCCACCACATGCTCGCGGAACTCCCGCTCAACGTTCAGCAGGTAGTGAGGTGCGCCGATAATCTGACACACCCGCCGGGCGTCGTCCGCGTCCTCCGGGGTGCAGCAGCCCTTGCTATAGGCGCTCAGGGCCTCGGAAGCGTCCGGCGTGAAGAGGCGCATGGTCACGCCCACAACGTCGTACCCCTCTCCTTTCAGGAGGAGGGCGGCGACCGAGGAGTCTACGCCGCCGCTCATGGCGACGACGACGCGGCGCTTGGGCATGTTGGGAGGGCCCTTCTCTGGCTCGGAGACCCCTAACGAGGGTAGCATACAGTCCGGGAGGGGGCAACCTGTGACTGTTACATATAGGTTTGGCTTCACCCTCAACCTTCCCTCTCCCATCTAGGGAGAAGGAGTTCCCCTTCTCCCCTCGTGGGAGAAGGCCGGGATGAGGGGGAAAAACCTGCCTGCCAACCATCTGTGTAATAGTCACGGGCAACCTGCACAGGTTGACCTCCTGTCACTACGGTTCCTATAATCATGGAAACATGAACGCGGGGGTGTGGGCTGGAGTCACTACAGTACGCCCGGAAGATCGTGGACGCGGCGTCGGACAAGCAAGCCACGGACATCCTGCTCCTGGACATCCGCAACGTGGGAACCTTTGCGGATTTTTTTGTCATCATGACGGCGGACAACCGCCGGCAAATGAACGCCCTCCAGGAGGACCTGGTGGACACCGTGGAGAAGGCAGGGGCTACCCTGCACCACCAGGAAGGGACGGCGGAGTCCGGCTGGGTGCTCTTGGACTTTGGCGACGTGATCGTCCACCTGTTCGCGCCCCAGGAGCGGGCCTACTATCGGCTGGAAGACCTGTGGGCCAGGGGCCAGCAGATTGTCAGGATTCAGTGATCCAGGGGTCGGTGGCCCGTTTGTAGCTGAGAACCTCGGACTCCTGGAAGAAGAGGGCGATCTCCCGGCGGGCGGCCTCCGAGGAGTCGGAGCCGTGGATGAGGTTGCGCCCAATGTCCAGGGCGAGGTCGCCTCGGATGGTGCCGGGGGCTGCCTTGGCGGCATTGGTGTCGCCCATGGTGGCCCGCACGATGTTGATGGCCTCCTTTCCCTCTATGACCATGGCTACCAGCGGCCCGGAGGTGATGAACTCCACCAGGCCTGGGAAGAAGGCCTTGCCGACGTGGGCCTCGTAGTGGCGATGGGCCAGGGCCTCGTCCATCTGCATCAGCTTCATAGCGGCGATCTTCAGGCCGCGGCCTTCCAGCCGGCCAAGGATCTGCCCCACCAGGCCACGCTGGACGGCGTCGGGCTTGAGCAAGACAAGGGTGCGTTCCATTCGTTCTCCGTGTACAGGAATGGCGGCATGGAGCCGCACGCAAGGGGCACAACAAGTATAGGCGTGGCCGAGACCCCGTCAAGGGCTTTCGCGCACAGCCGTTGCGGGACCCTGCGAAGACAGGTCGGAAGGAGATGGCCGCGCCCCCAGGCACTGTTCCAGGGAGCTATGCCAAAAACCTCATGGCACCGTCCCGCTCGCGGGGCGGCACAGCCGTATTCTCTGCCAACCAGAAAGGTAGGTCCTTATCGCCTGGGGGCGCGTCTCGGGTCCTCCACCCGAAGCCTCAGCGTGTCTTTGCCCACGCCGCCGTCGTCGTCCTGGACGGTGATGGTGACGGTGTAGAGGCCGGCCTTGGTGTACCTGTGGCTCCCGTAGACGACGCCACTGCGGACCTCGCCCACCGTTACGGAGCCATCGCCCCAGTCAACAGTGGCCTTGTGGGTGTCGCGGGCCCCGGGGTCGCTGATGGTGGCCAGGAACTTTGTGAAGGAGACGTTTGCAAAGATGGTGGCGTCGGTCGCGGCCGAGACTACGGGGGCGGCGTTTGCTATCTTGACCACAAGGGAGTCGGCGGCGCTGGCACCGTCGTCATCCGTCACGGTCACGGTCACGGTGTAGACGCCATTGTCGGCGTAGACGTGGGAAGCGATGATGGTGTGGGCGGCATCGTTCACCGCTCCCGGCGTTGTAACGCCGTCGCCCCAGCTTACGGCGGCGGTGTGCGTGTCCAGCGCGCCCGGGTCTTTGAACGTGGCGCCGCCGAGGGAGACCGGGGAGCCTTCCACGCCGTTCAGGTCTGGCCCGGCGTCCACCGTGGGCGGCAGGTTCTTCACTGTCACCAGGGCTATGTCTGCCCCTACGCCGCCATCATCGTCCTTCACCGTCACGGTGACCCGAAAGGCCCCATTATCCTTGTAGAGGTGGCTCAAGGCGAAGGTCTTGCCCGCCAGCGGAAGCGCCTGAATGCCGGAGCCGTCGCCGTAGCTCACCGTCGCGCTCCAGGTGTCCGCGCCGGGGTCGGTGAAGGAGCCGCCGCTGTTGAAGGTACCGCCTTCGTTGATGCTAGCGTCAGGTCCGGCGTTGACGGCGGGGGCCACGTTCTTGACGGTGACAATGGCCGTGGCCGAACCCACGCCGCCATCATCATCGGTAACGGTGACGGTCACGGCGAACGTCCCGCTGTCCTTGTATTGGTGGCTGAGATTGAAGGTCTTGCCCGCCAGCGGAAGCGCTTGAACGCCGGAGCCGTCGCCGTAGCTCACCGTGGCTGTCCAGGTGTCTGCGCCGGGGTCGGCGAAGGAGCCGCTGCTGGTGAAGGTGGAGCCTTCGTTGATGGCGGCGTCTGGACCGGCGTTGACGGCGGGGGCCACGTTCTTGACCGTGACCTGAGCCGTGTCCGACCCCGAACCGCCATCGTCGTCTGTGACGGTGACCCCCACGAGGTAGACGCCGTTGTCGTTGTACTGGTGGCTCAAGGCAAAGGTCTTGCCCGCCAGCGGCAGCGCCTGAACGCCGGAGCCGTCGCCGTAGCTCACCGTTGCCGTCCAGGTGTCCGCGCCGGGGTCGGCGAAGGAGCCGCTGCTGGTGAAGGTGGAGCCTTCGTTGATGGCGGCGTCTGGACCGGCGTTGACGGCGGGGGCCACGTTCTTGACCGTGGCAATGAAGCTATCCGTGCCGCTGAGTCCTCCGCTATCAACCACTTTTACTGTCACGGTGAAAACGCCGTTGTCGGGGTAGACGTGGAAACCCGAAACCGCCTGAGGTGACTCGCTCACCACCCCCACGGAGCTGGCACCGTCGCCCCAACTTATGGTAGCGGCATGGGTCTCCCCTGCGTCCGTATCGGTGAACAAAGCCCCCAACGACAGCATCATACCTTCGTTGACGGTCTGGTCGGGTCCAGCATTGACAGAGGGCGGCAGGAACGCCGTCACGGCGTTGGACGGCTCAGAGGCAGGCCCCTCTCCAGCGGCGTTTGTCGCCGCTACGGTGAAAGTATAGCTGACGCCCCCGGTTAGACCTTTGACTGTTGCTGCAAGCGTGGCGGCATCAGTGAAAACAGAAATGCCGCCTGGATTAGAGGTGACGGTGTAATAGAGGACGGGACTCCCGCCGTCAGAAGCGGGGGCGTCCCAGGTGATTGAGGCGCGAACGTTGCTAGGCGCGCTAGGCGGACTTGCTACAACTTGGAACTGCTTGGTGACCACGGCCGCCTGGTTGTTGCCCGCCACGTCGGTAGAGCTGATGTTGATGGTGTAGTAAGTATCCACCGTAAGTCCTGACGCAAAGTAGCTCCACAATTTTCCGTCGGGGCGGAGCTGTCCCTCGGCCTTCACGTCCTTCTGCGTGCCTCCCTTGACACCGAAGGTAGCGGTTGTGATGGTCACCGTCTCGCTGAAACTGACAGTAACGTAAAGGTTCGTGCTCGGCACGTCCTTGGATGCCGCCGATATGTCCAGGCCTCCCGCCGTCACTGCCCACACCGTGGGCGCCACGGTGTCCTGGGTGAAGGTGATGGCCGCAGGGTCGGCGGGGTCCGTCTTCGGCGCGCTGCTGGGGTTGTTATTGACATCCGTGACTTTGACCGCCACGGCCTTCTTGCCGTCCGTGCCGCTGACGTTGAAGGTGGACTGCCAGGTGTTGATCCCCGTGGGGTTCGCGGTCAGGGGAGCCGGAGTATCGGTGGTCAGCCGGTAGACCTTGACCTCCGGGACGCCCGCTATGGGCTCGCTGGCGACAACCGTGATGACTACCTTGTCCTTGGTGACCGTCTTGTCCAGGGTCACCGCCACCTTTGGCGCAATCTTGTCCGCGGCCTTGTCTATGGCCAGGTTGTTGGAGGCGTTGGCCAGGTTGCTCGCCAGGTCTGCTACGGCAGCGCCCGAGGCGACGGTGTTGAACTCCACCTTCGGCCTGGCGTCCGTGGCCATGGCCGTGCCCATGGTCAGGTAAACGGTAGCTGGGTTATCGGTGTAGACCACGGCATCTGTCGGGCTCACGCCGCCCACCAGGAAGTCCGTAGGCTGCACCGAGGCAGGGTCAATAGCCTCGTTAAACCTCACCGCCAGGCTGGTGGTCCGGTTGCTGCTCTCCGCCGCCGGGCTCACCGAGGTGTTCCAGAACTTGCCCGTCTCCGCGCCCGTCATCAGGGGTATCTTGGTGTCCACCTTCAGCCGGCAGGGCTGGGCGCCGTCTTTGGAGGTATCGCAGTCGCTGGTGCCCTTGTTGCCCGCCACGTCAAAGGCCTGGACCAGCCACAGGACGTCCAGCTCCGTGTTCAGTGCAGCCAGGTCAGCCGCCGGTTGCTTGGTGAAGGTAATGGTGCTATCGCTATTGTTGCCGGTGACCGTGGCCGAGACCTGCTCGCCGACGCTGGCGAAGCACGTGGCGCTGGGGTCGGCGACGATGGTGGTGGTCCCCTTCAGGAGGACCTTCCCATATTTTGCGTCGGTGGGGTCCGTCACCGTGGATAGCTCGCAGGTGCTGTTTGTGTCCATGAAGATGGTGACATTGGAGACCGACATGCCCGCTCCGCCCTGGTCAGTAGCTGAGGCGCCGAAGACTGGCCTCCGGTCCTGGCTGCTGTACTTGTCTGCGGGCGTAAAGCCAGAGAACACGGGGCCGCGGGTGTCCACGCTGGCCGTCACGGTGCGAGTGACCAGTGCGCCGGAGGCGGCGACATCCTTGAAGGACGCGGTGATGCTCGCCTGATCCAGGGCCCACAGCCTCTTTGGGCTGGTGGCTGTGGACGAGCTGGTGCCCAGGACAATCGTCGCCTTGAAGACGCCTGTGTTAAAGTCCGTCTCCACCGCGGTTTCGGTGAAACCGACGCCGTCCTGGGTGCTGGTGAGCGTGACCACCACGCCGTCCTTCGCGCTGCTCTTGTAGGAGAGGTCCACCAGCGTGCCCGTGGGCATGTCAGCCCCGGCGAAGATCTGAACGATGCCCAGTGTGGCATCTACTATTGCTACATCCAGGTCCGCCTTGGGTGTGTTCGTTCCGGGCTTCAACGCCACCGGTTTTTCAATGACGGGCTTGCTGATCGTGAGGTACAGGAAGCTACTGCCAGCCGCCAGCTTCGCGTCCGGCGCGATGTTCACATTGGTGTCCTTATGGGTGGTGGCCACGTTGAAATCGGCGTCGGTGACGGTGATGGTCACCACAGCCCCGGGGCCGGTGTTGGTGTACCAGGCTTTGTCCAGGGTAATGCTGCCGTCCACTGTGGCCGTGGAGGGCGCAGCATTTGCAAGGCTGGTAAGGAGTGCCAAGAGGAGGCATGAGAGGCCAAACA
>JACQUH010000096.1 GCA_016210375.1 Chloroflexota bacterium | reverse complement strand
TACTACGCTGTGTTCGTCGGCGGCGTGAACATCATCTTCGGCACCATCCTCGCCGTCACCGTCACCCTCTGGTTTGAGCGACGCAGGGGCCTGGCCGTGGGCATCGCCTCCACCGCCACCGGCGTGGGCACCTTTATATTGGCTCCGCTTTTCGGCTGGCTCCTGCCCACGGTAGGCTGGGCCGCTACTTTTTGGGTCATCGGCGGCGCGGCAGGCGGTCTTGTGCTTCTGGCCGCCTTCCTCCTCCACTCCTACCCCAGGGACCTAGGCATCCCGGCGTATGGCGAAGCTCCTGCAGACCCGACGAAGAGCACCGCTCCGCGCAGCGCGGGCCAGGTTTCCCTGGGGCAGGTGCAGCGGACGTACGCCTTCTGGGCGCTGATGGCCGCCCACGGCTTGGGATGCCTTGGACACGCAGTGATCCTGGCGCACATCGTCCGCATGGGCATGTTGCAGGGCATGCCGGCGGTAGCGGCGGCAGGGCTGCTTAGCGTCGTGCAAGGGGTCTCCGTCTTCTCCCGCTTCGGCATGCCCATGCTGGCCGAGCGCTGGGGAGGGCGCAATACGTTGATCGTGGGCTACATCGCCCAGGGCCTCGCCATCCTGCTGTACCTCTGGGCGGACGGGACAGCTTCGCTCTACGCCATCTCCGTGCTCTTTGGGCTGGGGCTGGGGGCGGAGATGACGGCCTTCCCCATCATAAACCGCCAGTTCTACGGGGGCAGCGCGCCGCTGAACTCGGTGCATGCCTGGGAGATCGTCGGGGCGCTGGTGGGCATGGGGCTCGGTGGCTGGGTGGGAGGCGTGCTCTTTGATATGAGAGGCAGCTACGCTTCATCCATCTGGATGGGCGGCCTGGCCACGCTGGCGGCGCTGCCGCTGATCATGGCGCTGCCGGGAAGGTCGGCGTGCCTGCCCATTGTGGCGGCAGCGCCAACCGGCGGATAAAGGTTCTTGCTTCTTCCACGTAGCTCCATCATTTAACGCGACAATGGTCTGCCCAGGCCACAGAAGTTGCGGAGTGGGAGACCTCGCACTCGCCGTTTTTGTTGCGCCCGGACCTGGTGGCTGACTTGCTGGAGAAGCTGTCGCTGCGGTACGCGGAGTAGGGGGGCCGCATGCGTCGCCCCTACCACGGGCAAACACAACAAAGGAGGTCTCCCATGCGTATCGCGTCTACTCCAGCAGGCTTTCCTCCAACCTGGCGATGGTATCCAAGCTGACACCCTGCGCCAGCACGTACTCTCGCGGGCCGCCGTGCTCCTGCCGAACGTGGTTGAGCACTGCATGCATTATCTCGGCCGACCGTTCCGTGAGTGTATAGTCGTACACAATGTCCTGCGCTTGGACTCCCAGTGTACCCAGCAGAATGGCAGCAAAGAAGCCCGTTCGGTCCTTGCCTGCAGAACAATGAAAGAGTGCAGGTCTGCCTTCAAGTTCGGCCATTGCAACTAGCGCCCGAGCAATGCTGCTGGCACCCTCGCTGACCATCCGCAAGTACACGCCGACCATATCTGTTGTGGTACGCACTACCCCCGCGGGCACAGGATCTGGAAGACTTGCCAGTAGAGGCACATGGTGGTGCTTCACGGGCGGCGCAACGAGAGGGCCGGCACCGTCCCGCTCGACATCTTCCCTAGTGCGAAGGTCGAATATCGCCGCGATGTTCAGTTCGTTCCGGGCTCGCTCGGCCTCTTCGTCGCTCATCGTATGAACTGTGGAACTGCGGTATATGCGCCGCCAGCGGACGGTTCGTCTGTCCGTAGCGCGGTAACCACCCAGGTCGCAGAAGTAGGGGACACTGGAAAAAGGGATGAGTCGTATTCTTGTTTCCATTTCGCTCCCCGCCACGTGAGCTTTGCGGGCAATAATACTCTGGCCTGAGTAGCCACTCAAGCCCGCTGGCCTACGCTCAGACCCTCCCTGCGAAGTAGTCTCTGACCCAGCGAATGTATGCACAAAGCGGCCCCGCATCGTGGGGCCGCTTCCGTCTTGGTGGAGCACGGCCAGGATCGCTGCCTTAGTCTGGTTCGGGCCCCGGCACTCCTCTTTAGGCCGCGCCAGGAAGCCTCGCGCGGGCGCTGCTGTTTCTACAACCATGGCGAGTCCTTTCTAGGTGGCTTCTGCCACTTCTCTTGAGATTTCGCTACCTGGAAAGCCACCTCGCGCGCCACCTCTGTGCTGGACTCTTGCTCCCTCCTCTTTGGCCTAATTGGGGTTTTTGGGGAGGAGCAGTCAGAGACCCCCTGGACCCACGGTTCCGCTGCAACCAGGCCAGAGATGGCCCCCTTCGCCCTGGACATGTACAGCCGATTTCGGGTTTACCGTTTAGAGTTTGGTAGGCCCGGGGAAGGACTCTATCCCGCTCTTTGATGCGACGGCTACGGATTATCCACTTGCGAGTTACTAAATTGCGCCATCTGAGTATGAAGTACAAGTCCCTGTACAGGTAGCGAGTCTCACCACACTCTTTGCACTTGAGAGAGCGCCACATCCAACAAGTAGTGGTATTCATACCTGTGGGAAGCTGTTGCCGGTGCATGTCATGCCCCCTTCCGTGGCGGCCTAGGGCCGCTGCCAAGGATCGCCCACATCACCGCAACGGTGATAGCCAAGCTCCCCAGCGCGGGCCAAAGAACTTGTGCATCAACGCCCATGTGCGCACCCCTTGCTTGAGAAATCCAACACGAAGGCCCTTTTAAAGTATGACGCGCACTCCTTTCGCTATTGCTTGGAATGCCCAGACTACGCAAGGGCCTTGGCCTCTGGCCCTGGCCCCAGGTAGGGACCAGGCCCGAATCCCCCGACGATTCCCGCCATCCGCTCTACCTGGCAGAACGGCGGATACCGCATTTCCAAGATTGCCGCGCAATGGGGCGCGTTTCACGCTGCCTTTCCGCCTGGGCCACTACCGCCCACTGTTCAGCCGATCGCGGCGGCAACGACATCATGACTACCCCCTGCCACTGAGCGGCCACAAGCCCATCTGCCCGCCTCCCTGGGCCATGTGGGACGCTGGACGGCTCCCCAGCACGGTTTTGAGGCGAGGCAATTTCTTTCGTATCTGGAAAACGGGCCTCACCCACCCAGATTTTGACCTGGCGCACGATGTTGGTATTTTCCTGGGCATCATCAGGACTGCCCTGCTGGGCAACCGGG
Organism: Chloroflexota bacterium; assembly: GCA_016210375.1. Lineage (GTDB taxonomy): Bacteria > Chloroflexota > Dehalococcoidia > Lucifugimonadales > JACPCL1 > JACPCL1. The sequence continues at coordinate 770 of JACQUH010000096.1, read as the reverse complement.
CGAATTGCCGCTTCCATCAAACGCGTCTCCCCAGCAGGGAAGCCCCAGGCGGTTCGCAGGCGGTTGAAGCGTAAGAGCGACGCATGGAGGTAGCCGTACTCCTCCGGCGACAGCTCGCCTGCCCAACCGGGGACCAGGAGTCGGCGGGCGTAGTGGTCGTAGAGCTGCGGGTCCCGCTCCCTGGGCCAGGGGACGGGCGAGAGGGTTGGGGCGGGATGGTCATGTTTCACGACGTACTCCTTTCAAGGATGAATTGTCGCGTCGGGGCGACATAGCGACATTTGGGACACCGCCTTCTCATGGAACCGCCAGCCGTCCAGCTACGCCCCAAGCGCACAGGCCGGAGGTCGCCGCCGCGCACGACGGCCCCGCACCGGGGGCAGCGGCGGTAGCGCCAGACGGTCACTGCGTCACCTCCAACGGCAGGGCTGGGCGGTAGGTGCCATCGGCGGCGCGGGTGACGGCCCGGTCGCGGGTGAGAGTGACAAGCTGATTTCGGACTGTCCCCTCGGCCAGTTTTGTGTGCCGCACGATGTCCTCTACCCGACTTACCCCCGACTGGACTGCCCCCAAGACCCTCTCTAGGGCCGTTGGAGGCGGCGGGGGCTTCTTTGGGTCAGGGGGGGGGCAAGGCGTCAAAGGGCCGCTCTCCCCAGTGACAGACCTCCAAGAAGGTGCGCCCGCTATCCCACACAGCTTTCAACGGCGTGGACGGAAAGGGTGGCCCATAGCTGTTCTTCATGTGCTGCAAGAGCACATGCCCTGGGTAG
>JACQUH010000002.1 GCA_016210375.1 Chloroflexota bacterium | reverse complement strand
TAACCTAACTCCGCCTGGCACTGATGGTCATCGAAGAAATATGGTGACATCCTTGCTTTCGTGGTCGGTGGCGTAGCTTTCACCCTCACCCTAGCCCTCTCCCTTCAAGGGAGAAGGTTGGGATGAGGGGTAAACGCACCGCGTCCAATGTCATTCCATTTTTTCAATTACCATTAGTGCCAGGTTTTCAGTTTCCTCCAACCCCCGACTTCAGTCGGGGGGATAATTCCACGCAAGAGCAAACGGAACCGCTCCGCTCAAGGACAGGCTCTTCCCGCACGGGAAGGGGAGGATGATAGGTTTGAATCGGTGTGATGCGACTTTGTCGCATCACACCGATTCTTCATATGGCTACCCTTGCTGGCGATGTAAAGGAAAGTGCATTACAATTGGGGCATGTCTTCCTGGCCCTGTCTGTAGATGCCTGGACGAATTACTCTCGTCTGCCTTGTTCTGAGCATTGCTGTTGCCGCCTGGTGGAGCGGCGCTCAGGACACTACGGCTCAAGGTCCGTTGCCTGAGGAACTTGCCGTTACCATTGCCCCCCCTACGCTCCTTGCCGATGGCGGCTCCAACCCCGTGGTCTACGTGCAACTGCTTGGCCCCGGTGGAGAGCCAAGGATTGCCACGCGGGAGACGGAAGTCGCTCTCAACTCCTCCAATCCCCTGGTCGGGATTCTGCCCGACCGCGTCCTGATCCCTGTGGGCAGGAGTTTCGCGGTGGCTCCTCTTACCACCACCAGCGTGGCAGGCAAGGCAACGGTCAGGGCGCTGACCAGCGAAGGGGCCATTGCCACGTCGGAGGTCACGACGGTCAGCGCGGTGGAGGCCACAGCGCCGTGGCGTATCGCGCTATACGCTGCTCCCCCTCATCTGGTAGCTGGCCTGGGTCCCCCAGGCATCCTCTCGGCGGTCCTGCTGGGGGCCAATGGGCGTGCCATACCGGCGCCGGAAGACCTTACTTTGGTACTGAGCTCGTCCAATCCAGGGGTGGTGCGCGTGGAGGCGCAGGCCATCATTCCCAAGGGAGCGCACTTTGTCAACGTGGAGCTGGAGCCCGGGGCTGTGGGGGCGGCAGTGCTTTCTGCCCTGCGCCCAGGCTTCGCTTCTGAATTCACTGAGGTCCGCGTGGTGGCACAGGGTGCGAAGGCCGAGGCCCTTGCTCTCTATCTTGCGCCGCCGGTCCTTGGGTCCGAGGGCGGCGAGCACGAGGGGGTCGTGGTACAGGGGGTGGACGGCGAAGGGAAGCCCACCATCCTTCCGTGCGTCCCAGTGTACCTGGCCTCTTCCTCTCCCGCGACGGTGGACCTGGACCTACGGGTTGAAGCTGGCTGTGGCCTGCGTGCTCAGTACATGACGGCTCGGGTGCGCCCGGGGTCTCCTGGCGAGGCGACAATCACCGCCTCTGCCTCTGGACTGCGCCCTGCCATGGCTGCTCTCACGGTGCAGGGCCAGCTTGCTTCTCAACTTACGGCCTACCTGGCGCCCGAGAAGGTCCTGGCCGTGGAAACGCCGTCCGGGTTCTTCGTCATCCAGGTTGTGGACGGCTCTGGAGTGCCCATCAGCTCGCGGAGAGACGTCAGGGTCTCGGTAGTGCGGACCGGTGAGTCAACTCGGGGCGAAGCGGTGATCCCGGCGGGGGCAAGCTACATCGGCTCGGCGCTGGGAGGGTTCCAGTCCGTCGCCCCCGTCCAGATGTGGTTTGGGAACCCTGGCCTTACCTCGGCCCTGCTGTCTGTGACCCCCGTGGAGCTGCCGGCCAGCGTGGAGGTGATAGCATCCCATGGGCCGGTGTTCCCCGGAGTGCAGGTGCCAGTCCAGGTACGCGTCCAGTCGGCGGGAGACCCTGTCGCAGGCGCGAAGCTCTTCTGGACGGCGGCCAATGGCGTCCTGACAGACGCCGCGCAGGAGACGGATGGAGATGGAGCCGGGAAGGCCCTGTTTGTGGCGAGGGATCCCGGCAGCGGCATGGTGGCAGTCTCAGCGACTCTGGTGGGCTATCGCCAGGCCCAGGCCCAAGCGGAGATTGCCGTGATCAGCCCCGTTATCCCCGCCTCGCCCCCGGGGCTGTTTGGCATTCCAGTGGTCTACCTGTTCGTGTTGTTTCTGGCCGCGCTCATCGGGTACCTGGGATACAAGCTCTTCATCATCCTGCGGTGGCGCGCCTAGAGTCCTTCGTGGAAGAGCCGGGACTCTGTACCCCTGGAAGCCTTCCAAAGGCGGGAGCACCCTTAGGGAAGGCGACTGCCCTCGTTGGGGAGGGGGGACTTGATTGGTAGGGAAATCCGTGGCACGGCAAAGCCGTGCCACGGATTTCCCTACCTTTTTCTCCCCCTTCCCTGATAGGGAAGGGGGAACGAGGGGGTTAGGTTAAATTGTTAATGAACTCCTGGTTAGAGCGACAAACCATTTTGAGATAGTTTCTTAGCCATTGACCACAAGTCGGGGGTGGAGAGAACACGGTCTCCTGGCACTCTAGTGTCAGGAGACCGTGCGGCCACTGAAGAGCAAACGGGACCGCCGTTTCCCTGGCTCCCGCCGGCAGAGGTGGTGCTGGTGGCAGGGGCCATTGAGTAGCTGGTTCCAAGTTTACAGGGGCGGGGCCACCTTGGCCAGGATCTGGAAGGCCGTGCTACCTGGTGCACCAGCCTGGGAAGCCTGAACCCACTGAATGCCTACTTCGGTGAAAAGGCCAGTCGCACGCAGGTTGGCCGTAAGCTGCAGCACCTCTCCATACGAGGAGGCGGTCCCTAGAACGCCGAATCCGTCGGGCCGCTGTCCCAGGCTGGACACCGCGACTCCGGCAGGTAGCGCGTCCTTCGTAAGAGCACTCATCTGCGCCAGCAGGTTTTCACGGTTGCTCTTCAGCCGGGTCAGCAGTGTTTCCAGCCCAGACGCCATCTGGCTGGCTGCCTGGGTATCGTTCTCCATGCTCGCAGCGCGCCCAAGGGCGAGCCGCAGGTCCCGGTCCTGGCGCTGAAGATTGTCCACGCGAGCCGAGAGCGTTGCCCTGTTCTCCGCCTGGGTGTTCGCCTGCTTCGTGATAGTCAGAGCGGGGGAGGCCAATAGCAAGAGGCTGACAAAGACCGCAACGGGCCGGATGGGATAAGGCCGGGGCTGGAAGCGCTCGGGAAGCAGGTTGACCGAAGGTATCCCTGTTCGGGAGGTCTTGCCATGACCCTTGGCCCTGGCCTGATCCGCCAGGGCCAAGCCCAGGTTAACGGCGTATTCAACTGGCGGGAAGTGCTCAGGGTATTTCAGCGGCGGCGCGAACGGTACTCCGGTGCGTTGGAGCGCCTCGGCCAGGGGACCCAGGCGAGAGACCTGCCCGGTCAGCGTGACCGGCAGATGGCTCTCTGTGCCCGTTGGCCCCGCCGCCGTCTGATAGCCGGCTATCTGCTCCATGGCAGCCACGACCGCATCCGCTTGCTCCTGAGGGTCGTCCGCGAGGCTCACCTGGTGCAACGCTTCTGGGATCCAATGGCGTACGAGCACGAGGGTGACCAGGGACGCCCCACAATGGGCAATGATCCCATCCTCTATCCCGGCGGCATGGGCCAGCGCTGTGGCCTTGGAGTATGCCGCTCTGGGGCGGAGCCCTGCTTGCCTCAGCAGGTGGACATGTTCGTCTACCTTTGCCTTGGAGATGGCGGTGGCGAATACGTTCAGGCCAACGCCGTTCTTACGCACTTGCCAGGTGAGGTCGGTCTCCTCCACGGTGAAGGGTATCGTCTCCATGACCTCTGACGTTATTACCTCCGGGAGGTAGCGCGGCTGCACCTTTGGTATATGAAACCGTCGCATCAGAGGAGCCTGGAAGGGGAGGTCGGTTATGATGCGTCCATGTGGGATGCGGAGGTTGTCCAGGAGTGTTCGCAAGCGCGCATCCGGGCCGGCCTCCTGTCCTAGAGTGGCCGGGCCCCCCACAGGCTCTGCTTCCGCTGTTCCCCAGCTCACCACCTTCGCCCCGTCAAAGAAGACGGCGCGAATAAGGCCGTCCTCCAGGCTGACGGTGATCTTTCGCCCCCTGAGGGTCTGGCCTCTGCGGAAGGATGACGCCAGCGACCTGAACAGATCCCGGCGCTGGGAAGTGAGGGTCCCAGGCAAGGGGTCAGGTTCTGCCCGTTTAGGTGCCTCGCCTTCCGCCATCGCGGGAGGCTGCGGGTCCGCCGTGGTCGCCACGGCTGTAACGGTGGTATGTTTTCCCCGGTTCAGTAATCGCATGGTAGGGTTCTCTTACTTCCCCGCCTTGGGCGTAGGGGCCTTCTTCGCCGTGGCTTTGGGCGGCGCCTGCACAACTGGCTGGGGGTCCAGATAGAAGAGGAGCTGGACCGCCGCCGTGGGAGCCTTGTCGGTTCCTGATACCGATAGCCCGGACAGGCTTGTCCCTGGCACCCTCTGCTGGAGGAGAGTCAAGAACCTGGAAACGTCTCCAAGCTGTCCTCGCAGCCCCAGGGCCATCGCCTGGGTCTGATACTGGATTGTGCCATCGGTCCTTGGCGCAACTTCGCCCAGGGCAATCCGTTCCAGGGTCACCGAGGTGTCCGTAGCGGTGGCCAAGACAATGGCCACCAGGTCGTCCTTCTGGGGGTAGCTGAAAAGAGCGATCAACTCTCTCGGTCGCCTCTGCTGGCGCTCCAGTTCCATTGCCAGGGTGGCCTCGTCAGGGACCTTCTGGCGCAGCCGGCGCGAAAGCTGGTCGGCCTGGGTGGCTAACGACGTGGTCTCAGACGAGGCATTGATGTACCGGTACCCGGAGAAGGCGTAGTACCCCAGGAGTGCTATGGCCAGCGCCACAGCAATACCGACCCAGGGCTTGAGGCGAGGGAGGCGTTGGGCGAGTTCCCTGAAACGCTTGACCACGGGACCTCCATTCCTACCATGAGCTACTTGAGGCTCTCCATGCCGGAGTAAATCGGAAGGAACATGGAAAGGGCAATGAAGAACACGATACCTCCGACGAACACAGTGGACGCAGGCTCCATAATGGAGAGCAGGCCGGCCAGCCGCTGTTCAAGCTGCTTCTGGTATGCTGCGGCGGCGTCTGTCATGGTCCGTCGCAAGGAATTGCTCTGCTCACCGATCATGACCAGTTGCACGAACATCCCCGGGAGGACAGAGTGCCCCTTGAGGGCCTCGGCCAATCCGTGCCCCCGCAGCAGACTGTCCTCGGCGTCGGCGAAGGCCTTCCGTAGTCGCTGATTCTTGCAGCCGCTCACGCCGAGCTGAAGGGCGCTGGAAACGGAAACACCCGCGTCCAGCAACATGGCCATCGTGCGCGAAAACCGGGCGAGCTCGCCGGACAGAATGAAGCCCCCTATGATTGGCACCCTGAGCTGGGCCGAGTCAATCCCATAGCGGACCCGCGGGATGCGCCGCAAGAGTGAAAAGGCTATGACAGCGGCGACAATCCCCAGGAAGACGGTCTTGAAGTTTTCCTGGGCTCCGCCGCTGACGCTGATGGCAATGCGAGTCATGAGCGGTAGCTCGGCGCCCATTTGTTTAAAACTTGTCAGCAGCGGCGGCATCGCTACTGTCATGAGCACGAACAGGGTGAGCATTGAGAGCCCCATGATGCCCAAAGGGTACATCATGGTCGCCGTCATCTTCTTGCGGGCCTCTTGCTCCCTCTCCAGGATGTCGGCCATCTGGTCCAAGGCAGGGCCGAGGCGCCCGGTGTACTCCCCCACTTTCACCACGTTGATGAAGAGGGGCGTAAACACCTTCGGGTGCTGGGAAAGGGCGTCGGAGAAGCTTGCACCGCCCTCCAGCGTGCTTTGAAGGTCAGCTATGGTACCGCGCAGAGCGCCCTTGCGAGCCTCGCCCTGGAGCATCTCCAGAGTGCGAACGAGGCTTGCGCCGCTGCCCAGCATAGTACCCATCTGCCGGCAGAATCGCACCACCTCGCCGGTCCCGACACGAAAGAAAGAGGGGAAAAGGGTTTCCATCGTAGGGAGATGATGGGCTGGGGCGAGCCGCAAGGGCCTGAAGCCCTGCTGCAGCAGTTCGGCCCGGGCTTGCTCCTGGCTGGCGGCCTTGATTACGCCCTTGAGCACGCCCTTTTCGCTGGTGTAGGCCACGTACCCGAAATCCATGAAAGCCTCCGCTCCTACAGCGTGAACAGAATCCGCATTATTTCGTAGGGCGTTGTGACCCCGTCCTTCACCTTGAGCATTCCTTCCTTGCGCAAAGCGGTCAGCCCTTCTTTGAGGGCTTCTTCCAACAGCTTGTCTCGGGATGCGTTGGCAAGGAAGAGTTCCCGGAGTGCATCGGACATCGTGAGGACCTCGTATACGCCGGTGCGGCCCCGGTAGCCTGTGTGGGCACAGAGGTTGCAGCCAGCTCCGTACGTGAACTGTTCCTGCGTCTCCCCCATGACAGCGGCGTACGCCTGTTGCTCAGCTAAGGGGCGGGCCATGACCGTTTTGCAGCTCTCGCACACCTTGCGCACCATACGTTGAGCGACGATGCCGCCGACAGAGGCGACGAGCAAGTATGGCGGCACACCCAGGTCCCGCAGGCGGACCAAGGCGCTGATGGAGTCGTTGGCGTGCAGGGACGAAAGCACGAGATGGCCCGTCAGGGAGGCTTGAATAGCAATCTGGGCTGTCTCCTGGTCCCGGATCTCGCCCACGAGAATGACGTCGGGGTCCAGGCGAAGGATGCTGCGAAGCTGCGTCGCGAACGTCACCCCCGCCTCGGGGTGGACCTGCATCTGGCTTGTGTCACCGACCCGGTACTCCACGGGGTCCTCAATGGAAACGACGTTGCGCTCCTTGCGGTCAATCTGCAGAAGGGACGCGTAGAGCGTCGTCGTTTTGCCAGACCCCGTTGGCCCACAGAGGATCACCACGCCGTAGGGGAGCCGGAGCAGTTTCTGGTACTTGACCAGCGCTGCCCCGCTCATCCCCAGGTCGGTAAGCCCCAGCAACGTAAAGGTCTTGTCCAGGAGCCTCAGTACGGCCATCTCTCCGGCGACGGTGTTGCTCACCGCCGCTCGCACGTCCACCTTCCGGTTCCGCACCTCAATGGTGAACTGGCCGTCCTGGGGCCTGCGGCGCTCAGCGATGTTCATGCCGGCCATGATCTTGATCCGCGAGATAAGCATGGGGTGCATGGCTATGGGAAGGTTGAGGACGTCGTGCAGGATGCCGTCTATCCGGAACCTCACACGAAGGCTGGTCTCCGATGGGTTGATATGGATATCCGAGGCGCGGTCATGGATCGCTTGCTTTACCAGCATATCCAGGACCTCCATGGGAGGCAGGTCCCGCAAGAGCGTTGAGGTAAGTTGCTCGGCTGCTCCCTTGCTCTGGCCCGCAGTACCCTCGGTCAGGTCGCCGACCTCCCGGTAGGAGAGGTCTATCTGTTGCATGAGGTCTTCCGGACTCACGATCACAGGGACAATCATCCGGCCCGTTCGGGCAGCCAGGTCCTGCAAGACCTGGAGGTCTGTCGGGTCAACCATAGCAACGGTGAGGCGGTCCTGGCTGTCCTGGATGGGCAGGACCTGGTACCGGCGAGCGATGTGGTCCGGGAGCGCCGAGGCGGCTTTCGGGTCCAGGGTCTGGTTCTTCAGGTCAACCATGGGGATACCAAGGTTAAGGGTGATGAGCACGGCCAGGTTCTGGGGCATAATCAGGCCGTCCCGCACCAGGACGCGCCAGAGGGGCAGCTTCTCCCGCTGGGCGGTCTCTTGTGTCGTTGCGACCTGCTGCTCAGTCAGGATGCCCGCGTCCACGAGCATCTGGCCAAGAGAGAACGCACCTCTCTTCAGCGGGACTCTCGGCGGTGCCTCAGCGAGGGTGTCCTCCAGGAGGCCCAGCTCGGGGGAGTCCAGTATGCCGATGGCGGAGTCGTCCTCTCCCTCCATGGGAACCTGGGATTCAAGGGATAATGGCTGTGTGATGTGGTTTTGCATGCCCGTGGTCCGCCTGTCGTGGGGTTCACCCCGTAGAAACTATCCCTTGCTGTTGTGCTTTACCTCGGCCTGAAGGCTGGGGCATCATGCCGCCCCCTGTTGGTCATTGACTAAATAACCCAACCCCCTCTGGCTCCCCCTTCTCCCCTGGGGAAGGGGGAGAAGATACCTTAGAATCAGGGGATGCGGCCTTGCCGCATCCCCTGATTCCTTCGTCTATCCCTCTTCCCTCATCGGGAAGGGGAACCAAGGGGGGTGGGTCGGACCCCGCTCCTGACCCGTTCCCCACAGGGAGACGGAAATTGCGACCTGGGGGCCCTATACCAATCTATTCAGTTGTTGACCATAGAGGGGCGGCGCCCAGGGTCTTTCAATGGCCCCTTAGCTCGTGGGCGCCAGTAAGATACGAAACGTCGTGTTGCTGTCTGCGCTGCCGTTGTTCCTGGGCGCTTTGTGGGCCACTGAGGAAGGCAAAGCGTTGCCCACCTCTTTGACGCCAGGAAGCACCTGGAGAAGCGGCGGCAGCGAGAAGACCTGCCTGGGGCGCAAGTACACGGCCACCCCTTTGTCCACAGACCCGGTGACCTGAAGGACCTGAACCTCCTTCATATGGGAGAGACCCTGGTAGAAGGCCATCAGCGCCTTTGATGATAGTGGTGGCGGGAGCTCCAGGCATACGTTCGCGTTGGAGCCGTCGGGGTCCGCCCTTTCCGACGGTTTCGTTTCCTGTAACGGTAGAGGCTCAGCGGGGGTCACGATCGGAAGGGGTGGGTCGCTTTGTTGCTCCACGGGCCACCTCTGGAGGCGCCGGTTGGCCGGGGGCGGAGTCCGTCGCTCAAGGTCTCTCCCCGCATCATCCACCAGGCTCTGAAAGCTGGCCTCTACCTGGGTAAAGGTCGCCTCCATCTCTTCTTGGATCACCTCAAAGATCCGCTCCTGCGCCCGCTCCAGGACGGACTGGAACCTCTGCTGGACATCCGACTCCACCACCCTGAGGCGCTCTCTGGCCTGGTAGTGAAGAGTGCGGGACTGCTCCTTGACGGCGGCCAGGGCCTTGCTCCTGACCTCGTCCTCTACCTGGTGGACGAGGAGGTCCTGAAATTGGCCCAGGACCTGGCCAATGAAGCTCGGCAAGTCCAGCTCCGCAAAAGGTTGCCGCACTCTTTCCCGTGTAGGCGTCTCCGGGACAACCTGAGGCGTTGCTACGATCTCTTGCTTAATGTTGAGGATCGTCATCTCCCACCTGCCTTGTATGTTCTGTGGCACCTCTAGCATAGGAGGCGGGCTGGACTTGGGCATGACGCTAAGGTACGGTATCGGAACAGTCCTTTTATCCCATAGGTAGGGTGGAGGACTCGTGTAGAAGCACATGGGGGACTCACTCCTCTAGAAGAGCCTAGTTCGGGGACAGGGCCTCACCCAAGCACACCGTTATCACGGGTTCAACGCCTTCCGCCGATGGCTCCTCCGAGCCGTCCACCTGACTCACGAGCCCCATGCCCAGGAGAACTTGCTTCAGGGGCAGAGGCACCCGGAGCACAAGCCAGATGCTGACACCCTGGTTGTAGCTCCCGACGACCTGGAGCACGCGGAGCTCGCTTCGCCGGCGGAGCGCATCCACAAAGTGGATAACTTGCTGGATGCTGTCGTTCGCCTGAACATGGAGGCGGACCTTGCCGCCCACTACCCCATCGTTGGATGGCTGGGTGGGTACTGCGGAGGCGCCATTGGCCCCATTTGTGGCCGGAGAGGGTTGCCGAAGGGTGGGCCGCTTCTCTTCTGGCGGGACTGGGAAGATCACCTCTTGCGGCGGGGCTGACGTTCTCTCCTGGCGGGCGTCTTCTGAAGACGGCATGGCCGTCGGAGGCTGTCTGCGCAGTCCTTCTGTCGTGCGGTTCTCCGGGAGGCGGCCCTCTCCCATGGTGCGCGGGCCGGGCCCTGCTCCGTTCGTTGGTCGCGCGGGCCGGAACCCTCCCAGCAGTGAAGGGCCTGGCTCACCAGGAGAGAGTTCCTCGCTCGTGTTCAGCTCAATGACGGGGCTCTGACGGGAGATGAGGCTCGCGCTCACGGCGTCCTGGAGGACACGGAGGATCTCACTCTGGACGAAGGAGCGGACTCGGGTCTGCACGCGGTCCAGGATGACTCTTCGGATGTCGTCCGCCGAGGCGTCAAACTGTTGCATGGTCTCATCCACGAGGCCCAGATTGTAGACCAGAGGCTCCTGGCGCGCCTTGCGCTCCATCTGCTGGCGGACAAGGGCGCGGCATTGGACCAGCATGTGCTCCACAAGCTGCTCCACATCGTCGGCCTTCCGGGGTCGGGCCAAGTCCATTTCCAGCGCTCCGAGGACGTTCTTCTGGTTGTGGCCATTCGTTATCGTCATCGTATGACTCCTTGGCAATCACCGTAGCCGTTGAAGTGTTTCGGAGAGCCGGTGTTTGGCAACCATTTTCCGGCACACCGAATCCAGCGCATCCTGTAGTGTTTCCTCAGAAACCCCAATCCGTTCCGCTACCAGGTTAAAGGGCACTTCCTCCGAGAGGTTCGCCAGCATTAACCGCTCCTGGTGGCCCAGGGTGGGCTCCAGGGCCTCTATTCCGGGAGGCGCAGTGGGTTGAGACAACATCATGAGGGCGTACCGCGCTACCGCAGGGCGCCTTAGCAGCGTCTTCGCCGGCGACGCCTGGCCCGCCGAGATGTCTCGCAGCACAGTGATCCAACGCTCGGGCGGGAGTGTGCGGTCCAGGCATCCCAAGAGGCCGTGGACGAGGGCAGCGGTAGCTATGTCATCCGTGGTCTCGTCCACGATCCCCACAACAGGGCACCCCGTGGCTTGAAGGAGCAATGTTTGAACGAGGTTCGGCCACGCCTTCTCGTGGAGGGAGCAAAGAAGGATGGTCCCCAGCCCTATGTCCCTTGCCCCTTGCTGCGCGAGGAAATCGGTCGGGGAACTGTACTCTTTTATGATCTGGATCCCGGAGCCTGCCAGGGCAGCGCGCAGCCCCACACGGAGAAACTCCTGCTCTTCAATGAGCACGATGGGGATAGCCAGGGAGGTCTGGTTGGTCATGGTTCAAACACTCTTAAATACTGAGGAGTCCGGACCGCAGAGCGGTGACGACCGCGTGCGTTCTATCTGACGCGCAGAGCTTGGTCATGATAAAAGTGAGGTGGTTCTTCACCGTCCGCTCGCTGATCCCCAGCTCCGCGCCAATGATCTTGTTGGAGTAGCCCTCGGCTACCAGCGTCAGGACCTGAGTCTCGCGCCTCGTTAGCGGTTGAATGTCAACCAGGGCAGACTCCACCTCCCGGGGGCGGATCACGATGTCCCCGTTGATGTGCAGGATGTCAAACCGTGTCTTGCCGTCTTTAGTCTGGATCTCAGGGGAGAAAGGGAGGGCGATTACCATGAGCCACCTCGCCGTTTTGTTGGTCTTATTGTGCTCCTATAGAGGTAAGACCGCCAGCCAAGACCTTGCAAGAACTGGTAAAGATACGTATAAGAACCGAGTAATAGGCCGTTGGCCCAGGTCTGAAAAGAGGCTTTGATTGTACCAGCTTCCCACCTCGCTGAGGGGCTCCTTGAAGCACACCCGGTCCCCGTAACCAACCGCAGGGCGAGGGTGTGCCCTGGCAGGAAGCCATCCCAAATAGCTTCGTAGCACCGCCCCTGAAGGTCATGAACGAAATAACTTGGCAGCGAGCAGCCAGGGCACAGTTCCTCTCTCCCTGCGGGGGACGGGCCAAGGGTAAGGTCCGACCTAACCCCCTCTGGCTCCCTCCTTCGCTCCGCTCAAGGACAGGTTCTTCCCCCAAGGGAAGGAGGAGAAGATAGGTTTGAATCGGGTCTGGCTGGCAACGTATTTTTTCAATGCCCATCAGGGGGCGGCGCCAAAGGGAGTTCCGAGAAAGTTTCTTGGTCTCCTTACACTTGGGGAAAGGAACGACCAATCAAGATGAGAATCTGGGCACGGCTCCGCCGTGCCCAGATTCTCACAGCAATCCTATCACGCTACAGGGGACCAGAGGGGGAGAGGTCAAGACCAGAGAAGCACAACTATTGAGTTGATGACCAGAGGGGGGTGGCATGATGCCCCAGCCCTTCGGCTGAAGGGCTGGGGCACAGAAAACCATTTTGGGGTAGGTTCTTTTTCATGACCACAAGGGTGTTGCATCGCAAGGCCAACGGCGCCGCACCGCTTGGAGCCTGCCCTGAGCGCTGCCGAAGGGGTGGGTACAGCAGAACGCCTGCTAGTGTCCTGACATGTGACCAAGTGCGGGTAAGGCGTGTTGGCAGCTCTTGGAGCGGCTTGCCAGAAAAGGCAATGGTCATTCTAGAGCGAAGTGGTCAAACTACACCTTTGCGATTGGATGCGCTCCGCTTCGCGAAGAATCCCTCACCCCCTCCGCCTGCCCGCACAGGGCCGAGGCATCGGCCCGACTCTCGCTACAGCCGCAAAAAAGCAGACCAACAACAGCGGTTGTTCTCCTGTCAGGACACTATCTGATACAGGGAACGGGGGAGAACTGGGGTCCCGTGCTGGGGGCCCAGGGCGTCCCCCCAAAGTATGTGAGGGTGAGAGGACGGGCCAATAGACGACCGCTCTTCCCTTGCGGAGGCGGGCCGGGGATCAGGCCGCGGGCACAGGGGCGCACCATGTCGGTGGGGCGCCCGCAGCCTTCCGAAGCATTCCTCCGGGATTGCCGTGGTGGGAGGCCGAAATCACGCACAGGTACGCTTGACTCTGGGTAAGGGGAACGGTACTCTAGCGGGCGAAACCGCCCTGGCAATACGAGCCGCCGTTTTCTATGTGGACAGGACAACGTGCAGGGAGGAGGCGTTTGTGGCGCAGGAAATCCCGATACGCGTCATGGTTGTGGAAGACTCAATAGACTTCCTGGCGGCAATCCTTGCCACGCTGTCGCTGGAGCCTCACCTTGAAGTAGTGAGCACGGTCATTTCTGGCGAGGAGGCGCTGCGGACCCTTGAGGAGGCTGAGCCCGACCTCGTTATCCTGGACTATCGCCTCCCTGGGCTGAACGGCCTGGAGACGGCCAGGAGGATAAAGGCAGAACGACCCCACGTTAAGATCGCTCTTCTCACTGCTTACGCCGAAGAATTGCTCTCCCTCGCGTCCTTGCCCAGGCTTGTTCAGGAAGCTGGCATCATAGACCTGATCCCCAAGGCAGGCTTCAACAGTGGGCGAATAACAGAGCTCCTGGAGTTGGTCCGGCTCTAAGTAGCTGTCTCAAATCGCCTGCGTGAACCGTCCCCTGACGGTCATTGACAAGATATTTTTCCGGCGGGGTTCTGACCTCTCCCCCTGTGGTCTCCCTCTCCGTCGCGGGGCTTTGCCCGATAATTCGCCCTGTTGTGAGGGCTGTGGTGAATCTCGTTATTCCCACCTACCCTCAAAGGCTTGTAGGGGATACCCCTACGACCCCAGGGGAAACCTGAGGTTTCCTCCACCTTCCCTTGGAGGCTCGTATTTTTCGGGCAAGCCCCTAAAGGGGGAGGGGGACGAGAGACCAAGGAGTCCGTGGGATGCGGCTTTGCCGCATCCCACGGACTCAAATGTATCTTCTCCCCTTTCCCCATTGGGGAAGAGGGAGCCAAAGGGGGTTAGGTTATGTAGTCAATGACCATAACGGGGCGGCACATGCCCTGGCCTTCAGGCCGGGGTGAAGAGAGGCCGTCTTGAGCTAGTTTCCAAGTGACTTGTCTCCGAAGGAGCGCTGGGCCTGCTCCTTCGTCTACCTGATGCCGAACAAGGGAATAGAGTGGCGGCATTGCCTCGCCAGCAGGGAACTGGCGACTGAGGCCCGATGTAGCCCTCTTGGCCGTGCAGAGGGGTTCTTGTGCGGGGGAGGTAGAAACCATGTTTTGGCAGCCCTGTTTACGTTCAAAGAGATACGTCGAAGCTGGCGCTCTCGTCTCCTACGCCGACAGTGATGGTGTGCCTCCCGCTTGACAAGTAAAGGTTATCCCCGAAGTGAGGTTCTATTTCACGGTGCCTCAGCGTCTGGCACGCCGTGATGTTGGTGAGCGTTCGACGAGTTCCGGAAGACTCCTCTGTGATGCTGACGTTAGGGATCTCCCCTCCGATGACTCTTGCGTTGTTCTTGTCGTACAGATGGACCTCCAGATGGTGGTTCACCGGGTGCCCCTGGTCCTCGGTGGTCATGGCTGCCGACATCATAGAAGCCGGCATCGTTACTGTAGGCCCTACCCATAGTTCAACTCTGTAGGACCTGGTCTGGGCGGTGCTCTTCTGCACGTTCTCTATCCCAGGCACAGGCGTGGCAGCGGACCTTGCCCCTGAGCATGCCAGGCCAAGGGAAACGAGGGCAAGAGCGGCGAATAGAACAGCCCATTGCTTCCACGGTCGCTTCATGGACCACCTCAGCGGGCGTCAACGAGAGGAAGAAGGCAAGTCTCCCCTGCGGCCAGAACTTTTGAGGGCCTTAAGGAGGTAGAGGCGAGGGGCGCTCCCCCTCCCTCTACCCCCTCGAGAGCGAGATCCCAGCAGGAGCCTTCTGCGGGCCGACCACTAGGGACAGGCGCCGCCGACAGCGGGAGACACCTTCTTGGCTATGAGAGTGCCTTGGTTAGTCGGTGGCGGATCGGCGATGCACGGATCTTGCACCTTTGAGTCCTCCGGTGGGTCAATCGTCATGGCCAGCGCCGGTGCCGCCATCCCCACCAAGACCGAGCCGGCCAAGATAGCTGCCAAAATGAGCTTGCGCATAACGCCTCCTTCTCAAGTGATGACGCTATGGTAGGCAACCCGTGGGCAGGACACATCGGGAGTTCACCCTATTTTCAGATGCAGCCTTTGTGTCGGCTACGGGCGGGTGCCGCCGACAAGATCGTGCCGCATGGCGAAGAGTGTTGCGGCGGCCCGGGTGGACACACCAGCCTTGTCGTAGATGTGCTGGACGTGGGAGTCAACGGTCTTGGGGGAGAGATAAAGAATCTGGGCCATCTCGCGAATGGAGCGCCCCCCGGCAAGAAGGCGGAGCACTTCTACTTCCCGGTCAGTCAGTCCTGCTGGCATGTTGCCCCGATGGGGAAGCGTTGGCTGGCCGGCCACACTGAGGACGGCGCTGGCGGCGTCCCGATCAAGCCGTCCCGCCTGCACCTGCTGGCGTGTTTCCTCTGCGGCGGCGTCCGGGGCCAGCGCGGGCCGGTGCGGCCGTGGCTCAACTTTGGTGTGGAAAAAGTCGGCCACGGCCAATATGCGGGCGGCCATCGGGATGAGGGACGCAGACACGCCCCGGTGATAGCCCGATCCGTCAAGGCGCTCGTGGTGCAGCGATGCCAGGGCCCCCAGGGAGCATAAGCTGCTGGACCGGGCCAGCACCCGTTCCGTGAGGTACGGATGCATACGCACCCGCTCCCACTCCGCTGGCGCCAGCGGCCCTGCTTTGTCCCAGATGCCAACCGGGACGCCAATGCGGCCCAGATCGTGGAGAAGCGCCGCCCGCCGCACGGTGGCGACATCGGCGCTTGGCAGGCTGAGTTTGTGGGCTGCGCCTTCTGCTAAACCTGCAACACCAGTGGAGTGGGAAAGCGTGTACGGGGACTTCACATCGGCGAAATAGGCCATGGCGCGGGCAATCTTGTCCAGTTGTCCGTCATCGAGCCATTGATGGGGAGCAGGCTCCGCCGCGAGGACAGCATCCCAGACAGAGTCCCCCTCAGCCTCCGCCAATAACTTGGGAGCTCGCTGACAAAATAGCTGAGCGATCTGAGGGTCATAGACCCGACCCGCCCGCTGGCGTACCACACCTGCAGCAGCGTCAACGCCGCCTGCGCGGTGGAACAGGACGGCATCGCCCGCCAGGTGTGCAATACGGGACGCCAAGGCTTTTTCCTCGCCTTTGAGATGGGCAGGCTCCCCGCTGCCGTCCCAGTGCTCGTGCATCTGCCCAAGAGCCGCCCGGATGGGGGGATCGAAGCCCAGGAGGTCGCCGAAGGTCGTGCAAATCTCGTGGCAGGCCACCGACGAACGGTGCGCCTCGCGCTTGGCTACCGCCAGTACGCCGACCACCTTGCGGGCGCGTCCCAGCAGCGGGTCCCCTTTACCCACATGGCTGATCAGAAACCTCGTTGCGCCGGCAATCCCGGATGGGTCCACCATCGCTGCTTCCCGTGCCGCCGCTATCTCATCGCTGAACCAGGGGGTGAACTCTTTCAACTTGACCGTGCAGCCCACGGAGCAGACCAACGCCACATAGTACACAGCCCTG
Source organism: Chloroflexota bacterium (assembly GCA_016210375.1). Lineage (GTDB taxonomy): Bacteria > Chloroflexota > Dehalococcoidia > Lucifugimonadales > JACPCL1 > JACPCL1. Next base: position 6,569 of record JACQUH010000002.1, on the reverse strand, counting down.
AGCTCGCCTTCGCTCACCCCAAGCGCTTCCCCAATTCGGACGGCCAACAGGCACCGGCGCAGGGCATGCTCCATCGGTTGGCCCATGCCGAGATCGGTGGCCAGGGAAAGGGCGGCGATCACCTCAGCCAGGCGAACTTTTGGGTGAGCTGGTTCTGGGGAGGACATGGGCCAAGTATACTACGGTACTGGCAAAGGAGGCTGCATCCCAGAGGAGTCCGAAGAACTTCGGATAACGGACGACTTGGTACAGAATGGCTCCGTAGGTAGGATTCGAACCTACGACCAACCGGTTAGTCCCGACAATAGTCGGGACTCTACCTGATGAGCTACCAATCTATCTAGAGCCTTCCTGCTCTTCTGTCCTTTCAGTCGCCTTTCTTCAGCCATCTCCTCCAACCGAGTGGCGAATCCCTGGCTATACACCAAGTCCCACGGACCGCGATTCTTGGTGGAGAAGACAAATCTCGCGTTGTGACGATTCAGACGAAGCGACAACTCAGAGGTTTGACCGATGTAGTACCGGTTCGGCAAGCAGCCATGGGTGGCCAGCTCGCCAGCTAGGCGTCTCCAGGGCCCACGTAGCCCTCAGTCCCGAGGGAGGCGCTTCGGTTGAGGCGGTACTACTGTAGTGTTGTCCTGCACCACCCTGTGGCATTCCTGAACAGGAAGCACAGAGCAGATGGCTGCTGGCGAAAGTCAGGATGTCTTGAACATGCGAAACCCTCGGAGCACGGATGCGACCCTAGGGATCTCCGTTGGACGAGGGGCTTGTGATTAGACCAGCCTCCAAGGCGAGCGCTACGGCATGGGCAGCATTAGATGCCGACAGCTTATCCCGAGCTTGCGCAACGTAGGCCTGCACAGTACGCACGCTTACTCCCATGCGAGTCGCAATTGCCTGTTCCTTCAACCCTCGAGCAATGCATTGTAGCGAAGTTAGCTCCTGCTGACTCAGCAGATTGTCTGGCAACCTCCTTGGCATGAAGGGTGCGGCGCTCCAACGAGGAATCTTGCGTACTACCTCGGGGGAAAGGATTGCATACCCTGATTTTACCAGGTAAATGGTGTACATCAGGTCTGCAAAAGAGGCTTCTGAATCAATGATGCCGACGCCCCCAGTTGACGTTATTCCAGCGAGAGTGCCAAGCGTATCATATGGCCGCAGGAGGAACACCAGTCCCAGGTCTGGCTGAATATCTCGCAGCCGGATGAACTCACTCAGTTCCTGTACTCCTCCCACCCACGGCAACACCAACGCTACGTCGGGGTGATGCTTTTCCACCGCAAGGCGCAACGCCTCGTAGTCCCTGGCATCCTCACTAAGGACTTCGCAGCTATTGGAGGCAAAGAGGCCACGGAACATTTCCTTGGAAAGCCGGGCCCCGCCCCCGATGACCAAGCGACACGAACACGTTGGAATGCTGCTGGGCAGCGAGTACGTAGCCATGTCTCTCATCCCTCTCAGCTCGCTTGCAGGCCCCACTATTATCGCTTCATAAAAGCGCAGCGTCAACCACGACCCTGTTGCGGTAAGCCGTCAACTCTTGTCCTGCTGGCGTGGAGTAGCGTAGCTCATCGTGCGGAAGCTCCGATTGTACTGGTTTATTGCCTGTGATAGCCTTGCGGGACAGGTTTGGCTTGGGACGCTGTATCTCTACCGGTCACTGCACGAGGGAGTCCACGCGTATGAGAAGCTGGCTGGCGGTTGGTCTGATCGCATCCCTTTCTCTGGTTATAGCTTGTGGTGGCGGTGCTGAGCCGACCGCGACTCCTGTACCGACAACGCCGACTCCAGTCCCTACCGCTACGCTGGCGGCTGTTCCAACCGTTGGCGGTACTCCCCAGCCACGTCCCACCGCCGCACCTACGGCAACCTCTACCCCGATTCCCTCACCCACCAGCACACCTCCCCCCACAATTCGTAAGGGCGGGACCTTGGTGCATCGCCTCGCTTTTGACCTCCCTAATCTGGACATCCATGCCCAACTGGCGGCCCAGGTATCCACTGGCCTTGGCGGCATCTACGAGTCTCTCATAGCGCAGGATGAAGAAAATCCCCAGGTACTTATTCCCAGCCTGGCGGAATCATGGAAGTTTTCTCAGGATGGGAAAATACTCACCTTCGTACTGAGAAAGAACGTGAAGTTCCATGACGGCTCTTCCTTTGATGGAGCGGACGCAAAGGCCAGCCTGGATCATGCGCTGGATCCGAAGGTAGCCAGTCCCCGCGCCGGCAGCCTCACGAGGCCATTCATTGAGAAAACGGAGCTGGTAGACCCCTACACCCTTGTAGTGCATCTCAAGTCCCCTAACGTGGCGGTGCTTCAGGCGCTGGCTTCTCGTTGGGTAGCCATCCTACCGGTGGAACTGATTGAGGACCAGGCGAAGAGGGAGCAGAACGCCATAGGCACTGGCCCCTTTATTCTCAAGAGCTACCAGAAGAATGTGAGCATGGAGTGGGTCAAGAATACGCAGTATTGGAACCCCCAGCTCCCCTATCTGGACGGCGTCAAGTTCGCCGTAATCCGGGACGAGTCTGCGGCGCAGGCTGCTCTTGCCTCTGGGACCCTCATGTCAGGCGGCGGCGGCGACCCGGAAAACGCCAAGGTGCTTCGAGCCGCGGCGCGTGGTCGCCTGGTCCAGAAGATCGTTCCAGGCCAGTACCCACCTTCCATACTGCTGAACCCCGACCGACCGCCTTTTGATAATCCGAAGGTTCGGAAGGCCATATTCCTGGCTGTGAACCGGCAGGACGTAGGAGCGCGTTCGCGAGGAAACATATACGAACTTGGGTATCTCCATGCGGGTATATATGGGGAGTACGCCATTCCTCTGGAGGAGCTACTGAAGACGCCAGGGTACCGCCAGCCCAAGGACCAAGACATTCTGGAGGCGAAAGCACTGCTCAAGGAAGCTGGATTCCCGACTGGATTCAACCTCAAAGTTCTGGTCCGCAACGCCGCGGGTCTGCCGGAAGATTCTCAGGTGGTCGTCCCCCAGCTTGAGAAGATAGGGGTGGTTGGTGAGTTGGAGATTGTAGAGGCCACCGCAGGGCTGGCGCGGGTGCAAAGCCACGACTATGCCATGGCTATCCAGGGGCTTAGCCAGCTCACTACCGATCCTGGGCTGTCCATGCAAGGGGCCTTCTTTACCAATGCATTTGCTGCATGGAAGTCGCCGCCTGAGATTCAGAGCCTTCTTGACCAGCAGTTCGCTGCGACGGACCCTGTCAAAAGAAGGGAGTTGTTGCACCAGATCCAGCGGTACTTCCTGCAGGGAGAAACAGGCATCATCCACCTCGTTTGGGGCTCCACTATTGGGCTGCATTGGGACTATGTGAAAGGTCCAATAGACGCTGGATTTCAAGGTAACCCTTACTCTCGGGTCTGGCTTGACAGGTAGGGTGCAAGAGGCCGAACACGGGCTATTCCAGTATCCGGTTCCCCGCTGACAGACTAGCCAGCGCTCGTGGAGCCGGTTGAAACCGAAACCGTCCACTCCTTCAGCACCAGCAATGCGAAGCTATTGAATAGACTGAGCTGATAGATGTCCAAGTACATCATAAAGCGGCTTCTTTTGTTCATACCCTCGGCGTTGGGCATCTTGCTTGTGGTTTTTGTACTCGTGCGCCTTGTCCCTGGGGATGTTGTAGCAGCCATGGCAGGGGACGCGAGTGTATCTGAAGCCGACCGCCAGATAATACAAAGACAGTTGGGCCTGGACCGACCATTAGTTGTGCAGTTTGTGGTGTGGTTCGGAAACGTTCTCCAGGGGGATTTCGGGCAGTCAATCTGGGAAAAGCGTCCCGTTGTTGACATGTTGAAGGAGCGAATTCCTCGGAGCCTTGAGTTAACGGCCATTGCGGTTACGCTAGGCGTGGTGTGGGGTATTACACTGGGTGTTATTTCGGCAATTAGACGTCGTACTCTGGTTGATTATGTCGTCAGGGTCATCTCTATTGCGGGGATAAGCCTCCCCAGTTTCGTTACAGGGATACTGCTGCTGTACCTGATGTTGAAGCTATTCCACTGGAGTCCTCCTGTCTTCTATGAAACCATCTGGGCTAACCCGGGATCAAATCTGGTTCACCAGATGCTTCCAGCCATGGTACTTGGATTCGCTGCGGCAGCGCCGATTGCCCGACTAACGCGCTCTTCCCTGCTGGAGGTCATTGGGGAGGACTACATGCGCACAGCCAGGGCGAAGGGACTCTCTGAAAGGGTCGTGATCATGAGACACGCCCTCAAGAACGCCCTGTTACCTGTTATCACTCTCAGCGGAGGACTGGTGGCTGGTTTGTTGGGAGGGGTTGTGATCGTGGAGGCCATCTTTGTGATCCCTGGGATGGGCACAGGCCTGATAGACGCGGTGACCCAGAGGGACTATCCAGCACTACAGGCTTACGTAATAGTCATGAGCCTGATATACCTTACGGTCAATCTTCTCGTTGACCTGTCATATGGACTTATCGACCCAAGAATCCGGTATGGTTAGCGTGGCATGACAGAAGGCAAGTCCGATGTTGCCAGGCAGTGGCGTATCCCCTCGGCAAGGCGACGGTTGCTGGCCCGGGTTCTGCAGGGTCTCGCGAAGCTCGGGCCCCTAGGCATAGGGTCGCTTGTGATTATCATTGCGCTGATTGGCGTGGCGGTATTTTCAGCGCTTCTCGCGAACTACGGGCCCAGGGAATTGGCGGGGCCACGGTTGGCTCCACCGGACAGTACCTTCTGGATGGGGACAGATAGCTTCGGTCGAGACACCTACAGCCGTTTGGTGCTGGGCGCAAGGCTATCGCTCTATGTTGGGCTTGTTTCAGTGACCCTCGGCGTTGCCGCGGGGCTGGTCGTGGGGGTGGTGACAGGCTATCTGGGGGGCAAGCTGGACCTTATAGGTCAGCGGGTCATTGATAGCATGCAGGCCCTCCCCAGCCTTGTCCTGGCGCTAACCTTGGTGGCTGTATTGGGAGCATCGGTAAACAATGTTGTTATCGCCATTGCAATAACAATTATCCCAGGGTCAGCGAGAGTCTTCCGCAGCCGGGTCTTAGCGATCAAAGAGGCAACGTACGTGGATGCAGCGATTGCCAGTGGAGCCAGCCACCTGCGCATCATGGTGGTGCACGTAGTGCCTAACCTGATGGCTATTGTATTCATCGTTTTTAGCTTGGATCTTGGTAGGGCCATACTTGCTGAAGCTTCCCTGAGCTTTCTGGGACTGGGCAGCCCTCCCGATGTCCCCTCATGGGGAGGAATGATCAGCCTTGGGAGAAGATACCTGGTGGCGGCTCCCTGGCTAGCGCTATTCCCGGGTATAGCGATAAGTTTGACCGTGTATGCTTTCAACTTATTAGGGGATTCGCTACGAGATGCTCTTGATCCCAAGCTGAGATCAAGATAACGAAAGCGATAGTGTGTGTTGCGTTGGTTCGCTAACCCTATGGGACAGAATCACTAGCGGGCAGTTTGAGAGGAGTATTGCCGTGGATTATCCAAAGTACGAGAAGATCATTTTCGCAAAGGGCGAGCGCATCGGGCGGGTCACCTTGAACCGGCCCGAGAAGCTCAACGCGATGGATCGCCAGATGTCCGGGGAGATTGACGATGTGTTCACACGGATCAAGGCCGATCCTGAGGTGCACGTGGTCGTCATGAAGGGCGCTGGACGGGCCTTCACCTCTGGGGGAGACATGGCTGGCTACGAAAACCCTGAGGGCCATACCCGTGGCGGCTATGCAACCAGCGACCTCTCGGTGTGGGAGAGGCAAGGCGTGTTGAGGCAAATGGACCGCTGGTTCAAGCTGTTCTGGGAACTGCCGCAACCGATCATTGCCCAGCTCCACGGGTGGACTGCCGTGGTCGGGTTGGAAATGGCGATGCAGGCCGACATCATCATTGCCGCCGAGGACGCGATGTTCCACAACCGGTACATGCATGGCGGCGGTCGCATCTTCAACCTGTGGCCCATCACCATTGGGATCCGCAGGACGAAGGAGCTCCTCTTCACCGGGCCGAACTTCACCGGCAAGCAAGCCGCCGAGTGGGGCATGATCAACAAGGCTGTCCCAGCAGACAAGTTGGAGGAGGAGGTGGAAAGGATCGCCAAGGCGATAGCCGCCCAACCTCTTGAGACCATTGCCCTAGACAAGTTTGCCGTCAACAAGTTCTACGAGGTCATGGGCCTTCGCATTGCCATGGAGTACTCTGGGGAGATTCATGCGATCGCCCATGGTACTGAACGGGGCCGGGAACTGGACCAGGTCGGCACGGAACGAGGCTGGCATGAGATGATGCGTGAGCGGGACTCCACATACCTGCTCGCCTGGGAAGGGCAGGAGCAGGCTAATCCGAACAATGAGCAGAGAGCTGCTCCAAAGCCAGCTCAAAGAAGAAGTGAAAGACCGTCTCCCTAGGGAGGAGACCTGGAGGCCAATGGGTGGAATCGGCTAGCACATCACCAGATCACAAGGAGTACGCCATGGACTATCCAAAGTACGAGGCAATCATTTTCCAAAAGGGCGAGCGCATCGGGCGGGTCACCTTGAACCGGCCCGAGAAGCTCAACGCGATG
>JACQUH010000092.1 GCA_016210375.1 Chloroflexota bacterium | reverse complement strand
CCGCCCTCGCCGCGGGCCGCCTCGGTGATGAGCAGGCCGTTGCCCTTCAGCGTGGTGGGATGGTACTGTACCATCTCCATATCCATAAGGGGAGCGCCGACGCGGTAGGCCAAAGCCTGGCCGTCGGCGGTGACGATGAGGCCGTTGGTAGATGGCTCGTACAGGCGTCCGGTACCGCCGGTGCACAGGATGACGGCCTTGCCTTGGATCAGGTGGAGCTGGCCGGTGAGCAGTTCCAGCGCCACGACTCCCCGGCACTCGCCGTTTTCCATGGCCAGGGAGGTGACAAACCACTCCTCGTACACCCTGGCCCTGGCCTTCATGATCTGCTCGTAGAGGACATGCAACATGGCCTGGCCGGTGATGTCGGCGACGTGGAAGGTACGGGCCCGTTGCTGGCCGCCGAAGCGCCGGGTACCCAAACGGCCCTCTTCGTCGCGGTTGAAGATGACGCCCATGTGCTCCAGCTCTATGATGGCTGCGCCGGCCTCCTGGCACATGACTTCAATGGCGTCCTGGTCTCCCAGGTAGTCACTGCCTTTGACCGTCTCATAGGCGTGTTCCCCCCAGTCGTCGCCACGGCTGGTGAGGGCGGCGTTGATACCGCCCTGGGCGGCGTTGGAATGGCTGCGCACGGGATGCACCTTCGTGACCATCGCCACGTCGGCGCCCTTCTGCTGCGCGGCCAGGGTGGCCCGCATACCCGCCAGCCCCGCCCCAACCACCACAACGTCGTGCTGATATACTGCCATGGCTTCCCTTCCCCATGCTATGGATTTCGTAAGCCGTCCCTACTATACCACAAACACCCGCGCATGAGATTTGGAGGGACGGCATCACCGGACGAAATTCAGGCTTTTTTCAGCCAGAAGCAGCGCGGCTATGGTCTTGCCGTCCTGTATCTCTCCCCCCTGGGCCATCCCTATGGCCTCGGCCAAGGGCACCCTCTCCACCTGGATCTGCTCGTCCTCCTCCGGACTGGCGTCGCCCAGAGTGAGGTTTGTGGCGAGGTAGGCGTGCATCAGCTCGGTACAGAAGCCCGGGGAGGTGTAAAAGCTGGCGAGGCGCTCCAGACGGCCAGCCAGACAGCCTGTTTCCTCCCGGAGCTCGCGGTGGGCCGCTGCAACGGGGTCTTCCCCTTCGTCCAGGCCGCCGGCGGGAGCCTCCAGGGTCCAGCGCTCAATAGCCTTGCGGTACTGGCGCACCAGGAGCACGTTGCCTTCGGCATCCACCGGCAGGATGGCGACGGAGCCACGGTGCTCCACAATCTCTCGCCGGGAGGTACGGCTATCCGAAAGGGCAACGGTGTCCACGCGCAGGGCCACCACTCTGCCCTGATATAGGCGGTCGCTCTTGATGGTGCGCTCCGGGGGGTTCATGGCATGTCCTTCCTTGTGGTTCGCCTGGCAGGTGGGGCAACGGCGCCTTATCATTATCAATCATTTTAGAGCGAAGTGGGCCAAATAACTTTGCTGTTGGAGAGGCGCTTCAATCGCTCCGCCACCCCCCCTGAAGGTGAAGCACGTGCCTAAGCTGGGTGTTGACAAAGTAAGCAGGACAGGTCATGCGCTCCCTCTCAGAATGACAAAGCGGATATCATCTTACATAGTTCAAGACCATCAGGCTGGGGTAATGAAAAACATTCCGAGATAGTTTCTCAGTTCAAGAGCATCCGGGGACGGCGCCATGAATCTTTTTGGGAGAGCTCCGGGCATTGCAGCGTACATGTATTACTTTGCTGCGTATGCTCTGGACCCTGACGTCATCGCAACAAAAGGGGGAGCGGGGCTGAATGGCCCGCTCCCCCTCTCTTTCTGGCGAGATCCTAGGAGCCGGAAACGTATATCTTGCCGCCCGCCTCGTGGAACTCCCGCGCCTTCTCTTCCAGGCCCGCCTTGATGGCGCTGCCTTCCTCCAGCCCTTTGCGCCTGGCGTACTCGCGCACGTCCTGGGTGATCTTCATTGCGCAGAACTTGGGGCCGCACATGGAGCAGAAATGGGCCAACTTGGCGCCCATTGCGGGCAGTGTCTCGTCGTGGTAGGCCCGGGCAGTCTCCGGGTCCAGGGCAAGGTTGAACTGGTCCTGCCAGCGAAACTCAAAGCGCGCCTTGGAGATCGCGTCGTCCCATTGCTGCGCGCCGGGATGGCCCTTGGCCAGGTCTGCGGCGTGCGCGGCGATCTTGTAGGCGATGACGCCCGCCTTCACGTCGTCCTTGTCGGGCAGCCCCAGGTGCTCTTTGGGGGTGACGTAGCAGAGCATGGCCGTGCCGAACATGCCAATCATGGCGGCGCCTATGGCAGAGGTGATATGGTCGTACCCTGGCGCGATATCCGTCGTCAGGGGGCCCAGGGTATAGAAAGGGGCCTCATGGCAGACGGCCAACTGCCGGTCCATGTTCTCCT
>JACQUH010000004.1 GCA_016210375.1 Chloroflexota bacterium | reverse complement strand
TATCTGTACGTCTCAGAAATCCTACCAATAAGAAGCCTATATCCGTTGCATATATATACCCTGAGGGTATTTCTGGACTTGCAGGATTTACTGAACTCACGATTGCCTATGATACTGGACAGGGAGGGTATGACGTCGAGCTGGGGCGACTGCTGGATGAGTTTGTTTCTGCTTGCGGAGGATTGACAGGAGCAACGTCAGTGCAGTCGGGCATGACAAGGGGGTATCAATTCAAACTAGCAATACTGCCAGACATCATTGAGTCACTAGCCAAAAACATCCAGAATCTGGCGCAACGAGTGACACGTCTTTGACACGCACCCCTCTCTCCCGCTAAAGTCTAGCGTCTCCTTCCAACCAAAGGCAGAAGCACCCCTATGGCCGTCGCCAAAAAGATACGCACCTTCATGGAGCAGGGCTCCTGGATCCGCCGCATGTTTGAGGAGGCCAACGCCCTGCGCGCCAGCCTCGGCCCCGATGCAGTCTTTGACCTCTCCCTCGGCAACCCCATCATGGAGCCGCCCCAGGAGTTCTTCCAGGAGCTGCGCCGCATCGCCGAGCAGCCAGCCCCAGGCATGCACCGCTACATGTCCAACGCTGGCTACACCGACACCAGGGCTGCCGTGGCAGCGCAGCTCAGCAAGGAGACGGGGCTGGACTTCACGGCGGACGAGGTGATCATGACCTGTGGCGCTGGCGGGGCGCTGAACGTCATCATGAAGACGCTGCTGGACCCCGGGGACGAGGTAGCTATCTTTGCCCCGTACTTTGTGGAGTACCACTTCTACGCCGACAACCACGGCGGCTCCTGCGCCGTCGTCCCGCCTGATAGGGACTTCCTGCCGGACATGAGGGCCTTTGAGGCCGCCCTCAACCCGCGCACCCGCATAGTCCTCATCAACTCACCCAACAACCCCACGGGCGTGCTCTACCCCGCAGCGGTTATTGCGGAGCTGGCGCAGCGCATCCAGCGCAAGGAGGCCGAGTTCGGTACGGAGATCTTCCTGGTGAGCGACGAGCCGTACCGTAAGCTCCTCTTTGACGGCCTGGAGTATCCCCACATCTTCCCCCACCACCCTCGCAGCATTGCGGCCACCTCCCATTCCAAGGACCTGGCCCTGCCTGGCGAGCGCATCGGCTATGCGGCGGTCCACCCGCAGTACCCCGGCCAGGGCGAGCTGATGGATGGCCTCACCTTCTGCAATCGCACCCTGGGCTTTGTCAACGCCCCGGCCCTGATGCAGCACATCGTCCGGTCGCTCCAGGGGGTGACGGTGAACGTTGGCGAGTACCAGGCCAAACGGGACTTCCTCTACCGGGAGCTGACGGGCATGGGGTACTCGGTGGTCAAGCCCCAGGGGGCCTTCTACATGTTCCCCAGGTCGCCCCTGGAGGACGAGTTGGCCTTTATGGGGCTGCTGCGGAAGCACAATGTGCTGGTGGTGCCTGGCCGGGGCTTCGGCATGCCCGGGTACTTCCGCCTGTCCTATTGCATATCCGACCGGGAGATCCAGGGGGCGTTGCCGGGCTTCCGCGCGGCCATCCAGGAGGCGAAGACCCTGGGCCGATAGGCCCTGGTACGGCCTTTCACCAGTCATTAACATCAATAGCATCAATGCAACACAGGTGTGTCACCTATTGCTATGGAGCGAGCATGGGTACAGTATGGCGGAATGAGGAACGGGAAGGGGAGGCCAGGAGCTGGCGCAGGATGGAGCTGGTTGATTCCATTACGTTTGTATGGTATTTTGTATGTTATAGTGATCAGGAGTCTTTCAATGGTAACCAAAACCCCGATTAAGGTGGCAGACCAGGTCTGGATTGCCTTGGCTTTGCTTCTGCGGGGCAACACTGAAGCAGAGGGTTTCTCTGTATCGCAAATAAAAGACCGGGTGCGGCAGGAGTTCGGCCATGTGGCTCCTGGGATTGAGCCCCACATACGGCAACATTGCCTGGCGGACAAAGAGCCCAGACCCGGACGCTACCGGATGCTGGTGAAGGTTGCCAAGGACAAGTACCGGCTCTTCCGTGAGGGTGACTTCTTTCATCCCGACCGGGAGAATGCCAAGACCAAGCCCCATCGGGAAGAGATCCCTGAGTTGTACCACTCATTGTTAGCCTGGTACGCGGAGGAGTACGCGCCCGAGGTCAAGTACCTTAGCCTGGATTCGCTCTTGCTCAAGGTCAAGCCAGGCCGCAGCGGCTACACCGATGTCAGCGTGAACCATGATGCGCACCTCGCCCAGATTCTATGGGAGGAGTTCCATGAGGCGACCCCCAAGCAGAATCAGTGAATGGGCAGTTATGCTAGATGCATCCGCTGCCTTTGCCCATTGGGATGAAGGCGACCAGTGGCATGAGAGGGCAGTTGCTGGCTTCATGAGGATTGTGAGCGAGAAGCGTCCAACCTATATCACCGACCTAGCAGTAGCTGAAACTCATGCCCTGATGCTCTCTCGCCTGGGCACCGAGAAGGCGCTCCTGTGGCTAGACTCCCTCGGGGACATGAACGTGACGTTCCTTACGGCTGAAGACCACCCAACTGTAAGCCGCTTGCTCAATGGGAACCGGGCCTTCAAGTTTAGCTATGCCGATGCCTTTTCGTCAGTGATCATGGAGCGGTACGGCTTGCGAAGGATTTTTACCTTTGACCGGCACTTTCAGGAGTACGGCTGGGAGATTTTCCCTGGGCCGCTGTAGAAGTGCCTAGCCTACCCAGCGCTTGTTGTGTCCACACCAGTAAGCTGAAAATTTGGCACGTAGGTGAGTAAGAAGACATGAACCCACTGACTCGCTCCCAATCACTCCTTGCCCAGGCCCAGCAGCTCATCCCAGGCGGCGTCAATAGCCCCGTGCGCTCCTTCCGGGGCGTCGGCGGCACGCCGCCCTTCATCCAGCGCGGCCAGGGCGCCCACCTGTGGGACGTGGACGGCAACCGCTACATTGACTACGTCGGCTCCTGGGGACCGCTGATCCTGGGCCACGCCCCCCAAGAGGTGGTGCAAGCCGTGCAGGATGCAGCGGAGCGCGGCACCTCCTACGGAGCGCCCACGGAGGGCGAGGTGGAGCTGGCGCGCATGATCAACCAGGCGGTGCCGTCCATGGAGCTGGTGCGGCTGGTCAGCTCGGGCACCGAGGCGGCCATGAGCGTACTCCGGGTCGCACGGGCTTACACCTCCCGCTCCAAGATCGTGAAGTTCGCCGGCTGCTACCACGGCCACGCCGATGGCCTGCTGGTCCAGGCGGGCTCAGGCGCCATCACCCACGGCGTCCCGGACTCCGCCGGGGTGCCCGCCTCCTACGCCCAGGAGACCCTGGTGGCCGACTACAATAGCCTGGCTTCAGTGGTGCAGCTCTTCCACGCCTACCCGGACCAGATCGCCGGGGTGATCCTGGAACCGGTGGCCGGCAACATGGGAGTGGTCCCGCCCGCGCCGGGGTTCCTTCAGGGCCTGCGGGGCCTGACCCGCCAGCACGGCGCGCTCCTCATCTTTGACGAGGTGATCACCGGTTTCCGGGTGGCCTACGGCGGCGCCCAGGCCCTCTACGGCGTCACGCCGGACCTGACCTGCCTGGGCAAAATCATCGGCGGCGGGCTGCCCGTGGGGGCCTACGGTGGACGCCGCGACGTGATGCAGGTGGTCTCCCCTCTGGGGCCGGCCTACCAGGCGGGCACCCTCTCCGGCAACCCGCTGGCCGTGGCCGCGGGGATCGCCGCGCTGAAGGCCCTGCAACGCCCGGGGACGTACGAGCGCCTGGAGAAGCTGGGCGCTCTGCTGGCGGAGGGCCTGCGAGAGGCGGCGCAGTCGGCAGGGACGCCGTCCACGGTCAATCGCGTTGGCTCCATGCTCACCGCCTTCTTTTGCGCTGGCCCCGTGGGCAGCTACGCCGACACCCAGCGCGCCGATAGGGGCGCCTACGCCCGCTTCTTCCACAAGATGCTGGAGCGGGGGGTGTACCTTGCCCCCTCGCAGTTTGAGTCAGCCTTTGTCTCTCTGGCGCACACCGAAGCGGACATCCAGGCCACGATAGAGGCGGCGGGGGCCTCGTTGCGGTGAACAACTCACCCGGAGGTTCTCATAGGGAACAGAATGGCTGCCCGCTGGGCGGCAAGAAGGACGAGAGCTGGCCAGGGAGGGCCACCAGTGAGATTCGAACTTGTTGCGGCGCATTCGGCTATCTGGTTGGACCCAACCGGTTGAGCGGTTAGCGGGTAGAGATGGCAACAGAAAACATCTATCAGAGAGTCATTGATCTGACGGATCGCATCTTTCAGGCTACCTCTGGCCTTGAACTGCCACGTGGCGACCAGTGGCAGACAGTTGTGACGGTGTTCTTGACCCAAGCAAACGAACGACTAAATTCCGTGAGGGTGCTGTTGGAGAAGAATCACTGGGACAGTGCAGTGATTCTCGCCCGGTCTCTCTTCGAACTCGCAGTGAATTTAGCCTACATTGCCAAGAACACCGACATACGGCTGCCTCAATACCTCAAGCACGGGGGTATCCCCCTCACAGAAGATGAGGCAGAGCAGCTACTACGAGAGATAGAGGAGAACCCGCAGCCAGCAGCGCGTGACATAGTACCAGGTCAAGCTTGGAACCCTCTGAAAGGGATGTGCGCTGACTTAGGCCCAAACTGGCTCAAGGACTATGAGACGTTCTACCGCTACGCCTCTGTCCCAACTCATGCAGGGGCCTTTACTTTGGGAAGTCGCTACAAACGGCTCCTCTTGCAACAGCCGCCTCCAGCCCGAGAAAGGGCCACAGCCCTGATAACTGCCTCAACACATCACCTGCGTGTCGCTGAAATCACTGCCAAGACATTCCCGGAGCAAATCAAGCTCGACAAAGTAATGGCGCTAAGGGGCGAATGCCAACAGTTGGGTCTGGCTTTGTTAAAGCAGCAGGCCTCAGCCTAACGTTCAGCCGGTAGTTCCCTCAGCCTCGGCGCCAGGTCCGGCCCCAGAAAGGCCGAGTGCCATCCACAGGGGCCCACCGTTGTGGACAAAAGCCCACGCCTCCTCCGGGACTTGCCCCTTACGCGGTAGCTGTAGGCAGAAGCCCGGCTACCACTGCTCTACGTCAGTAGCTTGCTGGCGGCCCGGAGTGTTTGTGTCGCCTCGGCCATGATCCGGCGCACGATTTCACCTGCGGGCAGGACCTCGTGTATCAACCCGGCCGTTTGACCGGTAAACGGCAGAAGCTCACCCCATGTCCCCTGTTCTATGGCTGCTCCTATCTCCCCCTGCAATCGCTCCGATTCCCGACTGGCGTCCTCTCGCCTGTTCATCCATTCCTCCACGAAGGGCGAGGAGAGGACCCTGGGAACAACAGGGTATCCGCCTTCAGGAACGGGGAAGATGTCGTTCCATGCCTCAAACTTGAGGGTGTCCTCCGACTGTGCAGCCAGAATAGCTTGCTTCCACTGCGGGCTGGCGGGACACTCCACCGAGGCGAGGAACCGCGTGCCGATGTTGATTCCCTGGGCCCCCAGGGTGAGCGCCGCAGCGAGCCCGCGCCCATCGGCGATGCCACCGGCGGCAACCACAGGTATTGAGCCGGCAATGTCAACGATCTGAGGGAGAAGGGTCAAGGTCGTCACAACCCCACCGAATCCCCCCGATTCGGCGCCCTGGGCGATGATGACGTCCACGCCCAGACGCACCGCCTCTCGCGCCCGCTGGGCCGTGGGTACCTGATACATCACCAGAATACCGGCGTCGTGCGCCCGCTGCACCAGCTCACCTGGGCTGTCAATGGCAAAGGTGACGAGGGCGGGTTTGGCCTTAAGGGTAAGGGCAAAGGCCTCCTTGTCCAGGAAGCGGACCGTGTGGTTGACTGCAAAGGGCCGGTCGGTCAGCTCTTGAACACGCACCAGGTCTTGTTTCAAACTGGCGGCGCTGCGGGTGGAGGCGCCCAGGCTTCCTAGCCCACCAGCGTTGGAGACCGCAGCCACCAGCTCCGGCGATGTGAATGATCCCATGCCCGCCTGAATGATGGGAAACTGGATTCCGAGCAGGTCGCACAGTCGTGTCCGCATGGCTACCCTCCTCTAGTGTGGCGAATCCTAGGATCGGTACAAAAGTCATCCTGCGAAAATGACTTCCTCCCCC
>JACQUH010000100.1 GCA_016210375.1 Chloroflexota bacterium | reverse complement strand
GTCCAGCTTGCGGTCCCACTGGGTATGGCTGCCCAGGCCCACGGGCACGCTGTAGGCGATGACCTCAAAGACGCCGCCGGCGGTGTTGCCGTTGTCGCGGCACCAGTCAACGTGGGCCATCATGGCTTTGGCGGCCTCGGGGTCGGCGCAGCGCACCGGGGACGCCTCCACGGCGTCCCAGTTTATCTTTTCTGGGGCTTTGGCCTTGATAGCAGCGATGGTGAGGACGTGGCTGTGGATCTCCATGCCGAACTCCTCCAGGAAGCGGCGGGCCACGGCCCCTGCGGCGACGCGGGCCGCCGTCTCCCTGGCGCTGGCGCGCTCCAGGATGGGGCGGACGTCGTGCTGGCTGTACTTGAAGACGCCGGGGAAGTCAGCGTGGCCGGGGCGCAGGCGGGTGACGCGGCGCACCTTGGCGTCGTCGTCCACCGGCGCCACGGACATGGCCTCGGTCCAGTTGACGAAGTCCTTGTTCTCCACCCACAGGGCGATGGGGCTGCCCATGGTGAGGCCGTGGCGGACGCCGGAGAGGATCTCGGCGCGGTCCACCTCTAGCTGCTGGCGGGGGCCGCGACCATAGCCCATCTGCCGGCGGCGCAGATGCCCCTCCAGGTACTTCTCGCTGATGGGGACGCCGGCTGGTATGCCTTCCACGATGACGACGCCGCCCTTGCCGTGGGACTCACCGGCCGTGTAGTAGCGGAACATGGGAGCCTCCTATCCTCTCCCCTCCCCCCTTCCCCCTCCCCTGAAGAGGGAGGGGGTGAGAAGGATGGGTTGCCAGAGCATATCGTATACGGGGGCCAGTGCGAAGACAAGGCCGTTGCCGCGCCCCTGCGGGCGGGATACCCGTTCTGTAGGGGCAGACCTGGGTGTCTGCCCTGGGCGGACACGCAGGTCCGCCCCTACGGGGAAGGAGGCGTTGTAGGGGCGGTCGGTTGCAATGGTTGGCGTAGGCCCAAGGTTCGTAGGGGCGAGGTCTCCTCGCCCGCGTTTCTATCACGTTGCCTGGCGATGGAGGTTTGCCAAGGATGGAGACGTGGGCAGGGAGACCCTGCCCCTACGGGGTGGAGGGCGGCGCGCCGCCCTGGTCTCTCAGGTAGTCCGGCAGGAGGGTGTTCTCGTCGGTGATTGCAGAGGCAAGCTGCTGGCGGGTGAGGCCGAGCGCGCCCGAGAGGTCGACCCCCTCCAGGTGAGCTCCGTCCAGGTGGGCCCTCGAGAGGTTGGCCTCCTCCAGGTGGGCGTCCCACAGGGTGGCCCCCTCCAGGTGGGCGTCCCAGAGGCCGGCCCCCTCCAGGTGGGCGTCCCAGAGGTCGGCTCCCTCCAGGTGGGCGGTCGTGAGGATGGCCCCCTCCAGGTGGGTGGCCCGGAGGTCGGCTCCCTCCAGGTGGGCACCCCAGAGGAAGGCCCCCTCCAGGTGGGCGCCTGCGAGGATGGCCCCTTCCAGATGGGCGGCCAGAAGGTCGGCTCGTTCCAGGCGGGCGCGTATCAGTTGGGCCCCTCGCAGGTCTGTGCCGCCGAGGTCCAGGGCAAGGTTGTTCCTGCGCTCCTCCGTGCGGGCCCTCTCCGGGCGGCGGCCCAGGACCATCAGGATGGCCTGGATGTCGGTGCGGGGCCTGACGGTGGAAACCGCTGGCGGTAGAGCTACGTTCGCGGCGGGCGCGGGCGCGTCGGCGGCTGTGGCAGGCTCCGAGTCCCCCTTCCAGGGGGCGTTCTCCCGCACATAGGCGGTGAGGACCTCCACGATGGTCCAGTGGTCGCGCGGGGAGTCGCCGGCGATGCGCTCCAGGGCGTAGATGCCGCCCAGGCGGACCTCCAGCTTGGGTTCGCCGAGCTGCCCGATGGCGCGGGTGAACCGCTCGGTGATCTGGCCCTCCTGGGCGACCTGGATGGTGCGCTCGGCGGCGCGCAGGCGCTGGTAGGTGAAGATGAGGCCGAACAAGATACCAGTGACGCCGATGACCTGGACTACGATAAGGACAACATCTTTGCGCTCGCCAGCGGTCTGGGGGGCCAGGTAGTCGTAAAGGTGCGGCCACCCAAGCCAGACGCCAGCGACCATCGCAACGATGGCGGCGAAGCCCAGCAGGAGGCCGGCGATGGTCACGGTGGCGCGGCTGGTCAGGACGGGCCAGGATGCGGAGGCCAGGGGGGCGAGGGCGCGCCTCACGGCGCTCACAGCTCGGCGGGCGGCCCGGGGCGTGCGCAAGACGACGCGCCAGCGTCGCCCCAGGAAGGAACGGGTGGCCCTCAAAACGGCGCGGATTCTTGGCATGGCACGGGCATTATAGGGCGGAAGGGCGTGGGGGTGTAGGGGCAGCGCACGGCATGGATTCCCAAGACCGTCAAGAGTGGCTAATAAGGAAGGCCCTTTCGCGTCGGCGTTCAGCTATTATTCAATCCCCGGGTCGCCATATTCATGCGTTCTTCAGGGGCCCTCCATTACACTGCCCTGGAGGAGCGGCTATCCACCGGGAGAAGGACCGCAGGAAGGAAGTGCACGATGTATACCCGTATCCTTGTCCCCCTGGACGGCTCCACGCTGGCCGAGGGCGTGCTGCCCGTGGCCAGGCGGTTCGCCGTCGCCCTGCAAGCCCAGGTCCATCTTCTGAGCATCGTTGACCAGGAGATGGTGGAGAGCCTGAGCACATCCTTGCGGGGCCGCTACACGCCGAGGCCTGCCGGTGAGCTGACGGACCTGGCCGACACTTATCTGCGAAGGGTGGCCGAAGGGTTAGGGGTGCCGCCAGAGCAGGTGCGCTTCAGCGCCCTGGTGGACCGTGTTCCGGAGGCGATCGTCGCCGAGGCGGAACGGCAGCCGGACACCCTCATCGCCATGTCCACTCATGGCCGCTCCGGGTTCGGGCGCTTCCTGCTGGGCAGCGTCGCCGACAAAGTGCTGCACACCACCCATGCCCCGCTGCTCCTGTACCGGCCCCGCAACGGCGAGTCCAACGAGGCCACGAGCGAGGTGGCCACTGTCGTCGTCCCGCTGGATGGCTCCGCTCTGGCGGAGCAGGCCCTCCCCCACGTCGCGGCCCTGGCCAGGGCCCTCAGGCTCCAGGTGCTCCTGCTCCGGGTAACGTCTCCCATGTCCACGGCCTTTGCCTCTGACGCCGAATCGGATGCCGCCTACTATTCCGACCTGAACCAGATGCTGAGGCAGGAGGCCGAAGCCTATCTCGCCGCCAAAGCAAGGCAGTTGAAGGAGCAAGGCCTGGGGGCCGTGACGACCAGGGAGATGTTTGGCTACGCGGCGTCCACGATCGTGGACGTGGTGCGGGAGACCCCGGGCAGCTTTGTCGCGATCTCCACTCACGGGCGCTCCGGCCTGCGCCGCTGGGCCCTGGGAAGCGTGGCAAATCGCGTCGTAGCAAATGCGGGTGCTCCTGTGCTTGTCATCCGGCCATCATGAGGGGGGTTCGGTGATTAGGCGGTTATCTCAAAATGGCTTTTTGCACCTCAGCCTGAACAGCCTGCCCTGAGCGAAGCCGAAGGGCTGGGGCACGATGCCGCCCTCTTGGGGTCATTGGACAAATAAGTTGCCAGTGAGACCCGACCTCTCCCCCTGTGATCCCCTTTCCCGCACGGGAAGGGGGAGCCATAGGGGGAGAGGTCAAAAGGACTCTTGGGCGAGACGGAATCGTTCAGCGGGGATGGCATGAACGCACCCAGGGGCGTCCCGATGCATCGGGACGCCCCTGCGCGGGCCGGAGAATCCGCCTGCTCTACTGCGCTGGCAGGGTCTGGGCGTAGGCCAGGACGTCCATCACGTCTTTCATGGTCCAGCCACGAGTGATGGTGGCGGGCATGTCGGCGCCGTCAGGGCCGGGCTGTCCATTCAATGCCTTGTGCGCAAACTCCCAGGGATTGCCCGAGGCGAGTGTCCCCACGTACTCCGGCGCCGCGGGTGTGGCAAAGTTGATCTTCTTGCCATCGTCGCCGTGGCAAGAGGCGCAGGTGCGGGAAAAGCGGGTCTGGCCATTGGCGAGGTCCACGGCGCCCTTGGGCTTCCTG
>JACQUH010000099.1 GCA_016210375.1 Chloroflexota bacterium | reverse complement strand
GGGTATAGGCTTATCCCAATATGGTTTCCCGTACCCCAGCCTAAAGGCTGGGGCATCATGCAGCCCCTCATGGTCATTGAACAAGTACGTTGCCGGTGAGACCCAACCTCTTCCCCTGTGGTTCCCCTCTCCCATTGGGAGAGGGGAACGATGATCTGATTGTTTGGTGTGATGCGGCCTTGCCGCATCACACCAAACAAAACCAACTTCTCCCCCTTCCTCTGGGGGAAGGGAGAGCCAGAGGGGGTTAGGTTGAAACCCAAGTGGCAGATTATTCTGTCAGGGACTATCAGGGGGCGGTGCCATGAAGCTTTTGGGACGGCTTCATACGTTGGCTGCCTTGGCGGGCCCATCTTACTCGCCCGATCCCCGTAGGGGCGTCCCAATACATCGGGGCGCCCCTACGGCGCTAGCCCAGCAACTATATTACATTGGACGCCTGGCGGGAACCCCTGAGCGTCGGGGGTATCTGTCGGGGGTGGGAGAGACTTTCTCCACCACAACCAGCGCCCTGCTGCCCCCCAGCACCTCGGAGGGAACGGGCTGTATCTGCGCCAGGCGACCGCCCATCTCTTGCAGCGCCGTGGCTGCGGCGCCCACCTCATCGTCCAGCGCGCCCTTCTTGAGCAGCACGGCCCGGCCGCCGACCTTGCAGAAGGGTAGGGCCAGCTCCATGAGCGTCCGCAGCTCTGCTACGGCCCGGGCGGTGGCCATCTCAAAGGCCTCCCGCAGCTCCGGGCGGCGCGCCATCTCCTCGGCGCGGCCGGTGAGGACTGTCACGCCGGTGAGTCCCAGGCGCTCCACCACGTGGCGGAGGAACGCCGTCTTTTTCACCGTAGCTTCCACCAGCGCCAGCTCTATTTGAGGCAACGCAATCTTCAGGGGCAGGCCCGGGAATCCTGCCCCCGCGCCTATGTCGGCGATGGTGTACCCTGACGGCACCGGCCTGGGCATGGCCAGCGCCACCGTCAAGGAGTCCAGGAAGTGCAGCGTCTCCACCTCCTGGGGGTCTGTGATGGCGGTGAGGTTGGCCCGCTGGTTCCCCTCCAGAAGCAACTCCCGGTAGAGGGTGAACTGCCGCTCCTGTCCCGGCGACAGCTCCAGGGCCAGCAGCCGTAGGCCAGCTTTAAGGTGTTCCAGCGTACCCACGGGCGGGATTATAGCACGCCCCTCAGGGCAGGGAGGGCGCTGCGCCGCCTTATGAAGCTATCCCAAAAGTTGCCCTCTGGGGAGTCCATCCCGATGTTCCGGGATGGCGCGGGTCTGGGAGCGTGCCAGCTTTGCACAAGAAGTAGGCGTTCTGCACAAAACTAGAGGAGGGGCATCGGGTTCCAAAACGAAACAGGTTAAGTGCCTAATTGAATGCCAATTTGACACAGGGAGTATTATAGATGTATAATAGTAGTATATAGCAGCAATGAAGGGAGGTGATCAGTCATGCCGCGAACCAAAGGTGCCAAGAACAAACCCGCTGACCAGAAAATAGCTGAAGCTAAAAAGGATTTGCAGATCGGTAAACTCAAGAAGAGGTTGGAGAAAGCCAAAGGGCAAGCATAATCTAGGTGGCTTTGCACAAATAAACAGGGAGAGGGTTCACAACCTCTCCCTGTTTGTTTTAGTCTGATTCCCCACCCTTTAGGGCCGGATTGTCTGGCTGTTTAGGTAAGAAACTGGTTGGCTGGACAACCCCTTTAACGCCGTTCCAAGTCTTTGCGGGCGTTGCCTGCAATTTGCCCGCCACTATGGGCCGCCGTCTAACTCCGAGGATATTCCTGTGCGCCAGGCCCTACTCCTAGAGGAGGGGTCGCCCCAAGCCTACGGACCGGCGTCAACATCAGTTGCATCGTTGGGACTACACCGCCAGACGAGCCGTCAGGATCCCGCCGCCAGCTCCCCCAGGGAGGCGCAGCCGTGCCGCTCCATGAGGCGCACCAGGCCGCGGTTGATGCGCCGGGCTACCGAGGGGCCGCGGTAGACCAGGGCGGTGAGGAGCTGCACGGTGTCGGCTCCGGCCCGCAGCGCGCGGAGGGCGTCCTGGGCGGTGCCGATGCCGCCGCAGGCGTTGATGGCGACGCCCCGGCCTACCTCTCCCCGGGCCTCGGCCACCATCTGGAGGGTGCTCTCCAGCAGTGGCCGTCCGCTGAGGCCGCCGCGCCCAGGGGCGAGCTGGGGCGCCTCCACCGGGCGGGTGTTCGCCACTGTCAGGCCGCTGAGGCCATGTTCTCTGGCGGACCTGGCTAGCTGGAGGAAGAGCTGGTGTCCCGGTCCGTCGGTGTAGGGCGGGAGCTTCACGAACAGGGGCTTGCGCCGCTGGCTGTTGATCGTCTCCAGCAGGCGGCGGAGGGTGTCTGGCTGCTGGAAGGCTTGCAGGCCCTGGGTGTTGGGCGAGCTGATATTCAGCTCCACGGCGTCGGCCAGAGGTTCCAGGGCGGCGTGGCAGCGCAGAAAATCGGGGATGCTTAGGCCCGCCACGCTGACCAGAAGGGGCTTGCCCCTGGCTCCGTCCCGGGCGCGGAGTCGCTCCAGGTTCTGGGCGGCGTTGGCCATGCCCTGGGTTGGGAAGCCCAGCGCGTTGATGAG
>JACQUH010000098.1 GCA_016210375.1 Chloroflexota bacterium | reverse complement strand
CGGGAAGGGGGAGCCAGAGGGGGTTAGGTCGGAACCAAATTGGCAGGTTATTTCGTCAATAACCATAAGGCTGGGGCATGATGCCACCCCCTTCAGGGGGCGGTGCCGAAAGAGTTTTGAGATAGTTTCTAAGGCACAGGTGAGGCAAGGGGACAAGTTTCGGGACCCAGTGAAGAGGTGACGCTTGGAGCAGTACCTGTCGGAGCCGTGGCGGGCCACCGCCATTGCCGACGCCGCCGTGGAGCGCGCCGCCCAGGAGCTGCGGAAGGTGCTGGAGGCCCTGGCCACGAGCCTGGACCCCTTCCCAGGTTTTCAGGGCCTCCAGACCTTGCACGCCGTGGAGGTGGCCCTGACCGAGCTCGCCAACCCAGAGCTGGGGTGTGTGGTGGTCGGCCCCGACGGAGTTCTGTACGAGCTGGTGCTGCACGTCATCCCCGGTCCCATGGAGGAAGGCGGGGTGGACCAGGTGGAGGAGCTGAAAGAGCTGGACCTGAAGCCCCAGGAGTACGTGCTGTACGCCTACCAGGCTATCCGGCAGTTGGCGGAGCTGCACCGGAAATAGATAGGGAAACGTTGTGATGGGGCATTGCCGCATCACAACGTTTCAAATGTATCTTTCGGGCATTCTATCTAATCGCGGGGCCTTACGGCGCGGACGTAGACGCTGCGCAGGTTCTCCAGGCCAGGCTCCGACGAGTAACGCCGCTCCTCCTCCACCGCCACGCCCTGAAAGCCGGCCTTCCGGAGACGGGCCAGGTACGTCCCCTTCGGCTCAGCGCCTCCGACGCACTCGGCCCAGCGATGGGGGTCATCCTTGATGGCCTGGGGGAGGTCTCCCACCAGCATCATGTCCGAGATGTGGAGGCGTCCCCCGGGCCGCAGTACGCGAAAGGCCTCCTGGAAGACGGCGTCTTTGTCTGGGGACAGGCACACCACGCAGTTGGAGATGACCACGTCCACCGTAGCATCCTGGATGGGTAGGGCTTCAATCTCTCCCTGGCGGAACTCCACGTTGGCTGCCTTCACTCGCTGGGCATTGCTGCGGGCCAGCTCCAGCATCTGGGGCGTCATGTCCACGCCGATGACGTGGCCGGAAGGCCCCACGGCCCGCCCTGCCAGGAAGCAGTCAATGCCTCCTCCGCTGCCCAGGTCCACCACCGTCTCCCCGGGCTTGAGGTCTGCCAGGGCCGTGGGGTTGCCGCAGCCTGCGGAGGCAAGGAGCACCTCCCCAGGCAGGGCAGAGAGGTCGGCCCCCAGGTAGACGCCCCGGGCCGGCTCGGCGCTTGCTGCGTTGGGGCCGCAACAGGCGGCAACAGCGCCCGTCGCCCGGGCGGCGTACCGCTCCTGGACGGCGCGTTTGATATCCTGGGTATTGGGAGTGGCCATGTCGTCCTCCTTCGTGAATGTTGCTATGGGGCCATGAACTGGTTTGAGGCGAGCGTCGGGGCCATGTGTTCCCCTCGCTCAGCAGCCGACACGGCCGCCTGGAGCGCGGGAAAGATGCGCGACCAGGAACGGGCGGCGGTCCTGTACACCTGCCACCCCAGGGGTGTGAGGGTGCACACCTTGCGCTCCCTTGCTCCGTTGCGCTCTACCACGCATACAATGCACCCCTGTTCCACCAGCTCCCTGAGCGCCGGGTATACCATAGCGGCGCTAGGGGTGCAGCAGGCGCTGGTAGCCTCTTCCACCGCTTTGGCAAGCTGGTAGCCGTGCGCGGGACCCTCTGCCAGGGCAGCCAGCAGGAAGAAGCGGCTGACGCTGCGGTTGATCAGGAGGTCCCAATACTCGGATGTCTCAAGACCCATGGTGCTCTCTGTAGCAGCCTGATATATAGATGTGCTATATATAGCAGACAAACGGGGCGGCGTCAAGAGACTCCATGGCTCCCTGGAGTGGTCACCACTTCTCTCACCATCACCAAGATGGTTTGCAGCGCATCTGGCCTCCTTTACCTGAAACCATACCCTTCCTTCACGCCTATGGTACACTGGACTCACACTTCTTTTCGCTTCCCGCACTCTCTCAAGGCAGGTGGCATCTTTTGACGATTCAGGTTGAAGCCAAAGCCAACCCCAAGGTGGTAGAGTTGCCCCTCCTCCCTCGCCGGGACTCCCTGGTCTACCCACGCCTCATGACCCAGATGCTTGTGGTCCGTCCTGCATTCCAGCGCGCCGTGGAGGAGGCCATCGCTGGCGACCGCCGCATCCTGGTGGTGGGCCGGGGCAATATCGGCAGCCGGGACTTTGATGTCTCAGACCTGTCCTCCATCGGCACCCTGGCCATGGTGGGGCGCATGCTCAAGCTGCCCGATGGCGCCGCTACCGTGTGGCTGCAAGGAGAGACGCGCATCCGCCTTCTGGAAGTGACCCAGACGGAGCCCTGGTACAGGGCAAGAGCGGAGATCCTGGAAGAGCCGGAGGCAGACTCCTTACAAATCCAGGCAACCATGCGGTCGGTCCTGGCCCTTTTTGAAAAGTGCGTTCAACTCTCGCCAAACCTTACCTGGGACGTGTACGTGGCGGCCATGAATGCCACTACCCCCGGGTGGCTGGCCGACATGGTGTGCTCTTCCCTGAATCTGGAGCTGGAGACGCGGCAGAAGCTCATGGAGGTCCTGGACCCCGAGGAGCGGCTGAACGCCGTGAACCATGAGCTGGCCCGTGAGGTGGAGCTGCTGGAGCTTCAGAACCAGATTGACTCCCAGGTGCGGGAGACTCTGGACAAGTCCCAGCGGGAGTACGTACTACGGGAGCAGTTGCGGGCGATCCAGAAGGAACTCAGTGAGGTGGACCCGCAATCCCAGGATATTGAGAACCTCAAGAAGAAGATTGAAGCATCGGGGATGCCCGAGGACGCCGCCAAGAAGGCGAACGAGGAGCTGTTGCGCCTTGAGCACATTCCGCCGGCATCACCGGAGAACCCTGTCATCCGGGGCTATCTGGAGTGGCTGTCGGAGTTGCCCTGGACCACCCGCACCGAGGACAACCTGGACATCGCCCAGGCTGCCCGGCTCCTGGACGAGCACCACTATGGCCTGAAGAAGGTGAAGGAGCGCATCCTGGAGTACCTGGCGGTGCGCAAGCTGTCCCAGGGCAAACTGCGCAGCCCAATCCTGTGCTTCGTGGGCGCGCCAGGCGTGGGCAAGACCAGCCTGGGCCGCTCCATCGCCGAGGCCATGGGCCGCAAGTTCATCCGCGTGAGCCTGGGCGGTATCCGGGACGAGGCGGAGATACGGGGCCACCGCCGCACCTACGTGGGGGCGCTGCCCGGGCGCGTCATCCAGACCATGCGGCGGGCAGGTACCATCAACCCAGTCTTAGTGCTGGACGAGATTGACAAGGTAGGCGCCGACTACCGGGGAGACCCCTCTTCGGCCCTGCTGGAGGTGTTGGACCCGGAGCAGAACCACTCCTTCAGCGACCACTACCTGGAGGTGCCGTACAACCTCTCTCAGGTGCTCTTCATAACCACGGCCAACCTGCTGGACCCCATTCTGCCCGCCCTGCACGACCGAATGGAGGTCATAGAGCTTCCAGGGTACACCGAAGAGGAGAAGCTGGAAATAGCCCGGCGGTTCCTGGTCCCCAAGCAGCTAGAGGAGCATGGCCTGAAGCCGGAGCAACTCCGCTTCTCCTCGGGCGCGTTGCGACGCATCGTACGGGAGTATACCCGAGAGGCGGGCGTCCGGAGCATGGAGCGGGAGATCGGCTCTATCTGCCGCAAGGTGGCCCGCCGTGTGGCGGAAGGGAAAGAGGCGCCGGCCACGGTGCTGCCCCAGTCCTTGCCCAAGCACCTGGGCGCGCCACGGTTCGCCTGGGGCACCGCCGAGGAGCAGGATGAGATCGGCGTGGCCACCGGCGTGGCGTACACCCCCGCCGGCGGCGATGTCCTTTCGGTGGAGGTGGCCTTGCTGAAGGGCAAGGGCAACCTGCTCCTCACCGGCCAGCTGGGCGATGTGATGAAGGAGTCGGCCCAGGCAGCAGTCAGCTACTGCCGTTCCAAGTCCGAGGCCTGGGGGCTGAAGGATGGCCTCTTTGGCCGCCAGGACATCCACATCCACCTCCCTGCGGGGGCCACGCCCAAGGACGGCCCCTCGGCAGGCGCAGCCCTGACCACTGCCCTGGCCTCGGCCCTCACCCGCCAGCCGGTGCGAAAAGAGGTGGCCATGACCGGGGAGATCACCCTTCGGGGCAAGGTGTTGCCCGTGGGCGGAGTCAAGGAGAAGGTGCTGGCAGCCCACCGCGCCGGCATCAAAGTCTTTGTGCTGCCGGAGGAGAACCGCAAGGACGCGGCAGACATTCCCTTGAAGGTGAGGCGGGACATTCAGTTCGTCTACGTGAAGGAGATGGACAGCGTGTTGCAGGTGGCCCTACGCCAGCCTGGCTCCCTCAAGACCAAGGGAGAAGCGGCGTGAACTGGATTGACATCCTCATCATTATCGCGGCGGCCCTGGGGTCGCTGGTCGGTTGGAGGATGGGCTTCCTCGGGGCCATCTTCAACGTCATTGGCATCGTCGTCGGCATCCTGGTCGCTCCCAGCCTCAGCCAGTTCATTGCGGACTGGTTTGCAGAGCAGGGAGCCAGCCAGACGGTCGCCACGGTGCTGGCGTACGTTGTGATCGTGGTCGGGCTGTTTATCGCGGCACAGGTAGCCAAGACCATTGTCAAAAAGGCCCTAACCCTGGTTTTCCTGGGCTGGGTTGATACCGTGGGATCTGTCCTGGTAGGCCTCCTCTTTGGCTTCATCCTGGCCGGGGCATTGGTCCTGGGGCTGGCCCGCCTCTCGGTGGACGTGCTGGGCGTCGGCGGCGTGGGAGAGGTCACGGGCATCCGCGGGTCCATCCAGAGAGGTATGGTAAAGTCCACCCTGGTGCCTGTGTTTCTTGAAGTCACCTGGGCAATTCCGGGGGATGCCCTGGGCCTGCTGCCCTCAGAGTTTCAGACGGCTCTTGACCAACTGGAGCAATTGAGAGAACAATCAGAGGTGTAGACCGAGGGTCTCTTCCCGCAGGCAGGTAGCTGACAATGAACGGTGCAGTAGTCGCCCCCGTTCTCGTGCTGAACCAGAACTATGAGCCTATCAACGTGTGCCATGTGCGCCGGGCCGTGGTGCTCATTGACCGGGGCAAGGCAGAACTGCTGGTCAACGGCAATGGTGAGGTGCGCACGCCGCGTCTGATTCTGCCCGCGCCCTCCGTGATCCGGCTGGTGCAGATGGTGAGGCGGCCTGTCCTTCAGCGGCGTCTTTCCCGCCGGGACGTGTTCATCCGCGACAGCTACACGTGCCAGTACTGCGGCAAGACTGGACACGACCTGACCCTGGACCACGTGATCCCCCGCTTCCGTGATGGCGCGCATACCTGGGACAACGTGGTGGCGGCGTGCATCCCCTGCAACCACAGGAAGGCCGGGCGCACCCCCAAAGAGGCAAACATGAAGCTCCTGCGGGAGCCGCGCGCCCCCCGTCCCAACCCCTACTATCTGTTTCACCGCCGGCCCCTGCGAGACGAGTGGCGTCCCTTTATCCCCTGGGCCGAGTGATCTCTCCCGCGGACTTCCCAGCAGGCCGGTTTGCGTGGCTCCATTCCTTGAGGCCAGGGAGGAGGATGCCTGTTCGTAGGCCCTGCCTGCCCCACGGTGTACGCCTGGCTTCCGTTGTGCGACGCCCTCAAGACTACGATTCGGGTTCTTGACATTCCCTACGGGTAGGGTAAGGTATAGACGGCTGGTACTATCTGAGCCACAGCCTCAATACAGGTTGGGCAAGGGCGCATCTTTAATCTCTTTGCGAAGGTGCGAGCCGAAGGCCCGCCTCAGGCCCGGTAGCCCCTGACGCTGCCGGATGGGTCCAGGGTGCCCGCCAAAGGCAAGGATTCCAGCACGCGCTGGGAGGTCCGAAGGCCAGAAAGGAGAGACAATGCCTGGAAAGTACCCAACGGTCACCTATACCGAGGAGGGGATGCGGGAGGGGATGCAGATTGAGGACTCCAACATCGCCGTAGACGACAAGATACGACTGCTGGACGCCCTAGGAGAGACGGGTATCAAGCGCATCGTGGTGGGGTCCTTCGTCAGCCCCCGCTACACGCCGCAGATGGCCCGCATGGATGAGCTGATGTCCAAGTTCAAGGCCAAGCCCGGTATCATCTACACCTTCACGGCCTTGAACGAGCGTGGTGTGGAGCGCGCCAGGGAGTACTCCCCTCCGCTGACCGTGGAGCGGGACGAGGCCCGCCCTGCTTTGAGCTGCCACATGTGCGACGTATTTGTCAAACGCAACACCAACCGCTCCCAGATGGACGAGATGTCCGCCTGGCCGAAGACTATCGCCAGGGCTCTGGAGTAAGGGGCAAAAGAGGCTGCCATCGGCGCCAACGCCTCGT
>JACQUH010000091.1 GCA_016210375.1 Chloroflexota bacterium | reverse complement strand
CGCCCTGCTGAAGCGGTGGCTGGTGGAGAAGCTATTAGTATGAGGTTCTGGGCACGGCAGAGCCGTGCCCAGAACCTCATACTAATAGCTTCTCCACCAGCCACCGCTTCAGCAGGGCGTCCAGCTTTTCCTTGCATTGCGTCAAGCTGTGGCCCGCGCCAGGGTACAGCACTAGCTCCTTGGGTTGCCTGGCCCACAGGTAGATTGTGCGGGAGGCCTGGGGCGGCAGGCGCGTGTCGGCCTCGCCGTGCACCAAGAGCAGGGGCCGAGGCGAGACCAGGCCGGCGTTCTGGGCGCCACCGGTCTGGCTGGAGAGGGCGACGACCGCCTTAACCTCCGGGCTGAGGGGCGCAGCGGTGATGACCACTGCGCCGCCGAAGGAGTGGCCCACCAGGGCTATGGCAGCATAGCCTTTGGCCTTGAGGAAGGACACGCCGGCCAGGGTGTCCATAACTGACTCCATGAGGACGCGAGGCTGGCGGTAGTCTACCCGCAGGGAGGTGATGCCATCGGGGGTGAGCTGGTCGGCCAGGCGAGCGTAGAGGCCGTCGGCGGGGCCTTCCAGTCCGCCGTAGGCGCCCCAGACCCAGACGACGCCGGCATGGGGCGCAGGCGACTCGTGGTAGGCGGCCCGGAGGTCGCCGCGGGTGGTGTGCAGGATCAAGGGCGCGCCGCCCTGCCCCTGGCGGGAGGGATCCGGGTCAGAGGAGGTGATCTGGATGTTGAGGATTGAGGTTGGGGTAGTCACTTCAATGGGCTAGCCTTTGGAGTTCATCTTTCCAGGCGTCAAGGTCCTGGTTTCCCAATACCTCTGAGGCGAGTTCCCGTACCTTGGCCTGTGCCTCGTGAAGGATGCTCAGTCCGTCGTTGGTAATGACGTAGTACTTCCGGACCTTGCCTTCCACAACGCGCTCCGATTTCAGCAGGTAACCAGACTTTTCCAGGGCATTGAGGATGGGATAGAGCGTCCCTGGAGAAAGCCGGTATCCATGCCGTCCGAGCTCAGCCTGCAATCCAAGGCCGTAGACGGGCTCTTTAGAGGCGTGGTACAGGATATGAAGGCGTGCGAATCCCAACAACAGTTCCTGTAACATTTTTCACAATAACGCCTTGCTATATCAGAATCCAATATCGTATACTGACAGAGGGTTGTTGTCAGAAGGCCAGTCACGCGCCAACGACAAGGCAGTAGCCAGGGTTAGCTACAGCCCCCCAGGCATCGCGGGCCGTTCAATGCGGACATCCCGGAAGCCAGGGCACCGCTGCACTATTTAGGCAGCAGTATACCCCGCTTCTGAGGGATTACAATATATTCACCCAAAGGAGGGTACATGCGCACCAAGATGTTCTGGGTTTTGGGGGCGGCGGTGGTGATGGTGGCAGTTGTTTCGGCGGCATGCACAGGCGCGGTTGGGCCGCAAGGCGCTGCGGGGACCCAGGGGGTTGCTGGAGCAAAGGGAGACACTGGTCCCCAAGGGTCAGCGGGGCTACAGGGACCTGTGGGGCTCACGGGCGCTACGGGTGCCCAAGGGCCAGCGGGGGAACGGGGCCCAGCCGGCCCGCAAGGTCTGCAAGGCCCTGCCGTCGCCCCGGGGCCGACCCTTGCTAATGTGCAAAAGGCCATTACCGACACGTTGAGTACGTATAACAAGAGCCTGCCTCTCTGGGCCATCCAACCTGGCACAGCGACAGTCATGCGCCAGTTCACCGAGAGCTTCAACCTCATGTGGTTCGCCGCCCAAGGGGGGAACTGGGACTTTGCTGGGTTTGAGCTGTACCGGGTCGGGGAACAGGCCAAAATCATCAGGGTAACACGTCCAGCCAGGACGGCGCTCCTTGACAACTGGGCCACGCCAAATGTCGCGGCGCTGTCGGAGGCAATCAAGGCAAAGGACAAGGCGGCTTTTGAGCAGGCCTATGATAACGCGGTTGCGGGCTGCAATTTCTGCCACGCCGGTTCGGAGGGCGGCGGCTTCCCCATGGAGGCCATCAAAATCACCCGTCCCACCGCGCCAATCTATTCCAACATAAACTTCAACTATCCATAGGCAACCTTACACCATCAGGCGGGGGCAAAGGAAATACGAACAAGGCGGCGATAGCGGGTTGCTGTCGGCGCCTTGTTCGTAGTAGTACCCAGTGTCCTGAGGCGTTAGTCCCCCAGAATTGCCGGTATCCTGCTGCTTTTTTCTGAGACCGGAGGCAAGGTTCTCAGCACGAAGAGGCCCGCGTCCTGGGTCACGGCGTAGAGCCCTGGTGCAGCCGGCGGCCGCCCCAGATTGGTCGGCCTCTGGAAGCGCAGGGCGCCCAAGATCGGCTTCTCATCCAGGGGGCGGTCTCATACGTCGCCGCATAGAAGGGGGGCGGGCTCATGAGCAAGAGAGGTCCTCTCCTCTCGGCATGCTCTCCTTGCAACCCCATAGACCACCGCCCCTACCGTCACGCTGCGCGAGCGCTTAACCCCTGGGCCATCCTGATCTCCCGGCCATAGTTCTGCGTCCAGGAGACCCTGTGGGTGACGGCATCAATGAGTGTTGAGGCGGAGGGCAGGCCGGTGCCGCTGGCTTTCACTCCACCGAAGGGAAGCTGTACCTCTGCGCCGATGGTCGGAAGGTTCCAGTACCCCACGCCGAACTCGCATGCCTCTCGGACCTGGCGCATCTTTCTGGAGTCCTCCGTGATGACGGAGAGAGCCATACCGTAGTCGGTATCGTTGTAGATGCGGATGGCGTGGTCCAGGTCCCTGCAGGGAATAATGGCTACGTGCGGTCCAAAGACTTCCTCCCGCAGCACCCGCGAGTCGGGCCAGTGCTCCATCATGTAGACGAAAGGCCCTGTATAGTAACCGTTCGCCAACCCCTCACCCCGTGGTTGGCTCATGTCCAGCAGGACGTCTGCGCCTTCCTGCTGGGCCAGGCGGTTGTAAAACAACACCTTCTCCAGGCCTGCCTTGCTTACCAGAGGCCCCATGAAAATGGCCTCATCCAGGGGATCGCCGATGCGCAGGTGCTGCGCCAGGTCTACAAACTTGTCGGTAAACTCTTTGAGCACCTTCTCTTGCACAATCAGCCGCCCCGTAGACACACAGCGCTGGCCTGTGGTCTTGAAGGCGCTCAGGATGGAGGAGGGGACGGCCAACTCAAGATCGGCATCGTCCAGGACAATTATCCCGTTCTTGCCCCCCATTTCGCAGACGGCCATTTTGGACTGGTGCTTGCCACAGGTCTCCTTAATCTTGAGACCTACCTCCCTGGACCCTGTGAACAGGACGACATCAACGTTGGGGTGGAGGACCAGTGGCCATCCAGCCTCTTCCCCAAATCCCTGGACCAGGTTCAGTACACCCTGCGGTAGACCTGCCTTCTCAAAGTACTCCACCAGGCGCTGGGCCACTCCTGGGGTCTCTTCGGCCGGCTTGAAGACCACGGTGTTCCCCTCCACCAAGGAAGGGCAGATGAGCCACAGAGGGATGGCGAAGGGGAAGTTCCATGGCGATATGCAGGCGATAACCCCTTTCGGCTTGCGCAAGGCGTAGCTCTCCTTCTCCGCGATCTCCGAGGCAACCACGTCACCGTAGGGCATTCGCGCACGCCCAAAGCAGAACTGGGCCATGTGGACCCCCTCGGTAACATCTGCACGGGACTCGTTTATCTGCTTCCCGCTCTCCATCGCCATCAGGCGGGCAAGGTTCTCAAAGTCAGCCTTGACTATCTGGACAAAGGAGTCCAGGTACTCAGCCCTTTTGATGCGCGACATTCGCGACCATGTGGGGTATGCCTCGCGTGCAGCTTGAACCGCCGCTTCCACGTCCTTCTGACCGGAGCGGGGGAACACGCCCAACAGCAAGTCTATGTTGGCAGGGCTGCGCCGCTCAAAAGTTTGTTCCGTGTCTGCGACCGTCCAGCGGCCTCCTATGTAGTTCCGGCCCTCTATGGGGCTGCTTGGGACTGGCTGGGTTTCAGATGGCACTTTTGTGGTGACCATAGCCTCTCCTCCTTTGCACGCTTGCCACCCCACCGGCTTGGGAGCGAAGCGGCAGACAACGGGCGCGAGAAACACGAAGTGCAGATCCGCACTGCTGGAAGTGCTCGTCTGCACTTGTTTGTCGCTCCACCTCTTGCCACCTGGCCGCCGGCCTTGATTTTGTTGTTCCGCTTGAGGCAACTCCTGCGATACCTGACGATAGTAGGCTACATGCCCAGGGAGCGTTTAGTCAAGATTGTGACGCTTTGCACCCTTGGCAAAGACCAGGGGATCAAAACACGCCAGGGCCTGATGGTTGTCTCGGGACATACAAGGACACAACGCTCCCTTCTGTATGGGTTCCCAGCTCTAGGATAACGGGGCGCTGCTGTGCACGCCTTGAGGGTGTTAGGCCCTTACGCCATCGCCTTCGGGCTGACTGCTGCCTGGGGCGACTCCGCAAGCTGGGGCGGCGTGGCGAACAGCGCCACCACCGCCGCCCCCAGGCCCAGCCCTCCCGCGATGAGGAACGCCGGACTGTAGCTTCCCGTTATGTCCACCAGCCACGCCAGGAAGAGCGGCCCCACCAGCGACGGGATGCTCAGGAAGGGGCGCATGCTTCCCTGGATGGTGCCC
The DNA here is from genome assembly GCA_016210375.1 of Chloroflexota bacterium. GTDB lineage: Bacteria > Chloroflexota > Dehalococcoidia > Lucifugimonadales > JACPCL1 > JACPCL1. The sequence continues at coordinate 2,501 of JACQUH010000091.1, read as the reverse complement.
TGGAATCGCCGGCCGTAGTAGTCCGCAAAGGCCACCGCCTGCAAGAGCTGGAAGGATCCCCCCAATGCACCGTAAGTCAGCAGGAATGGCCCAATGCTGTACGGGAAGGGAAGGGCGATTAGGATAATTGGCCCCAAGGCCCGCGCCAGGAATGCACCCCCCAGGCAATAGTGCACCGGCACCCGCTCTACAAGGAACCCCCATACCACCCGAGAGAGCGCAAACCCAGCCCACGTGAAGGTAAACACCAGGCTGGCTGCTTGGGTGGACATCCCTTTGCTGGTCAAGAAGGGCACCTGCAGGTAGATCAGCGCCCCCGCCGAAAGGCTGGCCAGGTTCATGGCGGCGATCAACACCCAGAGAGTCCGTGTCCGCAACGCCTGGCGCAGCGTCCAGGCCGTTTCCTCCTTCCGTTTCCCTTCGCCCTTGGCGCCGTCCTGGGAGGGCGTGTCAAGGCGATCGCCGTCGGGCAACAGCCCCAGGTCCTCTGGCTGGCGGCGCATGAACACCAGGAGCACGGGCACCATCAGGAGCATCATGGTCATACCCATCACCGCGAAGGACTGCCGCCATCCCACTTGGGCGATGAGCACGCCGATGATGGGCGACATCACCACGGTCCCTATAGATGTGCCCGAGGTGCCGATGGCCATGGCGCGCCCCCGCAGCCTGAGAAACCACTTGGATACCACCACCGGCCCGGAGAGGTTTCCCAGCTCGCTTAGCCCCAGGGCCCCTACCAGGGCGTACAGGATCCAGAACTGCCAGATCTCCTGGATGGTGGAAAGAAGGATGAGGCCAATGCCCGCGCTGATAGCCCCGAAGAGCATCACAGCCCTGGCCCCGAAGCGGTCCAGCGCCTGGCCCACCAGGGGCGCCGCCACCATGCCCGCAATGGCCTGGGCCGTCACTGCCCCCAGCAGACGCGCCAGGGTCCAGCCCTCGCTGTCCCTCATGGCCGAGAAGTAGAGGGATATGGTGGTGCCACCCATGCCCCCGGCGGAGAACTCCGCCAGGAACACCACTCCAATAATCATCCAGCCATAGTAGAAGGGGACCCGCCACCTGCCGAGAACTCTTGCCTTGTCACTGCTCCTGGTGGCCTGGTCCCTGTCCGTACCCATGCACGCCTCCTGGCCCCTTTGGCGGCTTCCGTCCGAGTATAGCACTCCATCCTGGCGCTACCACCCCTTCTGCTATAAGGGCGTACATAGAGCATAGAGCATAGGACATAGCAGTTACCGCCGTGTCTATGCTCTATGCCTTATGTTCTTTGCCCTGTGCCCGAATGCCCTTCCCAGGAGGTCCCCCATGACCCCTCGCCGCTCCTCGCAGCAGTCCAACGGCCAAGCCCAGATGATGAGCGAAAGGCCCCTGCACCTGCTCATGGACGGCCACGCCATGGTCCACCGCGCCTACCACGCCATCCAGCAGCCCATGACCGTCCGACGCACCGGCGAGATGCGGTGCGCGAGCCTTCGTCCATGCCCAGGTCCATGGGCTAGCGGGTGGGCTGGCCGGGGGCGCCAGGAACCGCCGTAAGTGCAGGTGTCCTTGACGGCCGCCCAGGGAGCGACCTGGCTGCGGTAGCCGGCGCGCCGGGCGATCTCCTTGTCCCAAACGCAGGAGACCCGCCGTGAGGCGGGTCTCCATGACCAACTCCAGAGTCCGCCTCCTGCGGGCGTGGGATTCAGGACTACTGGCAGGCGACGGTGGCCTTGCCCTCGCGGTCCCACATTGGGGTCGTCGTCGGGTACTTGAGCGACGGCAGCGCCACGGTGACCGTGCCAGTCATGCAGACGCGCCGTGGACTCTTGGACTCCATGACGAGTTCGACCAGGTTCAGGCCGTTCTCCTGCCACTTCCTATGGATGGTGCCGCCCACGTGGATGATTTCCCCCGCCAGGTGGAAATCGGTGATGCGGAAGCTGGACTTCCTCACACGCCCGTAGATGCCCATCCAGTCGGACACAACCCGCTCCCACAGCATCAGGCAGGAGTTGTTCTGCAGGAACATGCCGGGGGCGGCGCCTTGCTTCTGGGCGACGCGGTCGTTGTGGTGCAGGCCGGGGAAGTTCCGGGTCGCGCCAACGAACATGATCATGCGCTGGACGGTCAGGTTGAAGTCCACGGAGGGTATCTGGTCGCCCTCGTTGACCTGCTCGTAGTAGACCTGGGGCGGTATCGTCCAGCGGGGCATATACATCGTGCTGTCTAAAGATGGAGCTTGCATGGCTTTCTCCTTCAATGCTTGTAGCGGGGGATGCGCCCTGTGATCGTCCGGGTATCTACCGGACGATTTCGCTCTCTGCTTTGCGGATGAACGAGTAGCTGCCCTGGGTTGCCTTGGCTCCGAGCTGGCCGTTCTGGTTGAAGTAGCTGGTGGTGTAGCCCACGAAGGCGCCGACGCCGACGCGCGTTTCGCGGGGCGTGACGTGGTGTAACACGCGACCCATGCTGGTGAGCCTGTCGCCCAGGCAGACGGGCTCGAAGAACTCGAT
>JACQUH010000090.1 GCA_016210375.1 Chloroflexota bacterium | reverse complement strand
GGAGAGCAGGACAGTGCGGCTGAACTTGACCGAAGGGTCCCGGTAAGGTATCAGGGCCACCGCGCCGGCCCCGGGGGCCTGGAAACGCATTCCTCCGCCAAAATCCCCTTCGCCGCCGCCCCCAAACACATTCACCGCAGGGTCCTTGCCCGCGCTCACCAGCCAGGCTCGCCCGGAAAGCACCTCAGACTGTAGCGGGGCTAAGACCTCGCCGGCCATCTTCCGCTTGAGCGTGGGCACGGTGTCCGCGGCCCCCGGCGAAGACCAGACTACTGAGGATGCCGCCACCAGAGCCAACATGATACCTGTTAGAAGAACCCTGCGCCTCATCCGCGTTCTCCATTCGCACGCCGGCCCGTCCGCCTGCGGTGGGCCGGCGTGGGTAGTAGCGTACTATAGCCTCAACGTATCGCCAGCGGTTTCCGCCGGCGGCAGAGCAGTAATCCCTACCGGGTGGCCGGGGCCAGCGACACCAGCCGCAGCTCCACGAGCCCCTGCGGAGTGACGACCAGACCCTGCACCCGTGCCTTCACCAGATAGAACTCGCTACCGAAGGTGAGGGGCACGGCCGCCGCCTCGTTCATCAGGGCCTCCTCCGCCTGTCGGTACAGGCGGACCCTCGCCTCGGGGTCCGGCTCGGTGCGGGCTTTCTCCAGGAGCTGGTCCACTAATTGACTGGAGAACTGGCCCGGATTATTTGGCACTTTCGAGTGGAACAGGGCGTCCAGGAAATTCTCCGGGTCGGGATAGTCGGCTATCCAACTGTAGTTGTAAAGGTTCCCCCCAACGCTGGGAAGAAGGTAGTAGTATTGTTCAGGTTCCAGTAGCTGCACGCCCACCCTTACCCCCAGGTTCTCTTGCCACATCTTGACCAGCGCTTCGATCACAGGTGAAGCCTGCGTCCGGCCGGCCGTGATAAATGTAATCTCAGGCATGGCCTGGGCGTACCTGGACTGGGAGAGCAACTGGCGCGCCTGCGCCGGGTCGAAGGGTATGGGAGCTATTTGCCTGTTGTAGGCAGGAAGGCCGGGCGGCAGGATTCCCTGGGCCACCTCTTCCCTGTCCCGGAACACCTCTTTGACCAGGCGTACCCGGTCGGCCGCAAGCAGGAACGCGCGCCGTACCAGGGGGTCGTCGAACGGCGGCCTGGTCACGTTAAATCCGACGAAGGATATGCTGAGCTGGGCCGTCTCTTTTAGCTGGTCTGTGAGCGGCTTGCCCGCGGCCTGCACCTCGTCGATCTCGTCCAGGCCCAGGAAAGCCACGTCGGTCTCACCGGTCTGGTACAGTTGTAGGGGGCTTGCCCCAACTTGCTGGAACACGACGTAGGCGACGCGGGCGAGCTCCCGGTGGTAGCTCTTGTTGGCTTCCAGCGCCAGTGAGACGTCGGGCATCCACCCCTTGAGCCGGAAGGGGCCCGTGCCGTTGGGCTTCACCCACCACGGCTGCGTGGCGACCTCCACGTTGGCCTTGTCCACCACGAAGGCCGCCGGGTGTGTGAGCTTGGAAAGGAAGTAAGACTTGGGGGCGTCGATGGTCACCCGCAGCGTGCGCGCATCAACTACCTCGACACCGCTGATGCTCTGGGCTTTCTTGTCCACCACGTCCTTCACCCCTACGATGTCCCCCAGGTAGGTGGGGGCGGTTGTTGAGGGGCTTTTTGCTGTGCGCTCCCAGGAGTATTTCACGTCCTGGGCCGTTACTTGCCGGCCGTCATGGAAGCGAGCATTGGCGCGCAGGAAGAAGGTATAGACGGTGCCCGCAGGGTTCACCTCCCACCTCTCCGCGAGGTCCGGGACAACCTTGAGCTGGGGGTCGAGCGCGACCAGCCCGCCGAACAATTGCATGATGTACTGGACCGAGGTGACCTCGGTGGCCAGCGCCGGGTCAAGCGTGGCCGGACCGGGATAGAACAGGGTCACGGCCTCGCTACGGGAAATGCCGAAGGGACGCGGCTCCTCCAGGCGCAGGCGCCGCAACATGGCGAGGTACTGCTCCTGCTGTTGCTGGAAGGCGGCAACCGGCGCAATAAAGACGACGGTCACTATTTGCGTGCCCCTCGTGGCTACCGTCAGCACCCCCCTGGCTTCCTGGTCGCCCCTGCCCAGCGCGTAGACTACCTGGGCGGCGGGTGTATCCCCTTCAATCTTCACCGTTTCCTGTGAAAGGATACGGCCGCCGGGAAGGCGCAGTACACCGGCCACCAGGGCATCTGCGGCTTTCGTCGGGTCTGTCACCTCGGAATCGTAGAAAATCTGGGCGTTCAGGCCGAGTGGAGAGTTGTCCGGTGGTGCCGCCACTATCACCGGCGAGACAGATCCCGTCTCCTCGAGGCGCCAACCTGCAGGGTAGGCCAGGCTGAAGCCGAAATGTGTGTTCTGGTAGGAGGCTGTCGCCAGGGGCGAGGTGGGTGTAGTCGCACCGGGCGGCACCGTCTGTGTGATTGCCGGAGTCGTAACGCCGGTCGGAGAAGGCGTGGGCGCCGGCGTGGCGGGTGAAGTGGTAGTTGTAGTCGGAGACGGGGTTGGAGGC
>JACQUH010000011.1 GCA_016210375.1 Chloroflexota bacterium | reverse complement strand
TCCTGATCAGCACGAGCGCGGGGCGTTTAATGAAGGAGAAGTGAGGGGACTGACTGTCTCCGTAAAGCGCCGATTGAACGGCGCCTCAGGGTTCACGCTTCTTCTGCGCAAGAGATTCATTGGTGGGTTCAACAATTTGTATATTGCAAGGAAGCGTTAGTGTCCTGACTCGCTATTTCGTCCAATTATGGGTGCCACTGTCTTTCATGCTGAACCCTTCGGCTTCGCTCAGGATAAACTCCGTGAAGCATCTGGCGGGGCGGTATTTCCCAACCCCAGATTCATCGCTGACGCTCAGAATGACATGTGCTGCGAACTTCAAGGACGTCACACTGGCCAGAGCACGTTGTCCAACCATGTTTTCGCGACGACATTCACGCCCCAATATGGGAATATTCGGCGCACCGCCGTAAAGAGAGGGAGGCTTGATGCCCAAAGGGTTGGTTGCCATACCTGCTTACAATGAAGAGGAGTCGTTGGGTACAACCCTCGACGCGGTAGCGAACGTATGGCCTCGCGAACACACCCTGGTGGTAGATGACGGGTCCAAGGACGGCACAAGTGAGGTCGCTGCATCCAGAGGTGTTCAATCCCTGCAACACCCCACGAATCTTGGTTATAGCTTGGCTCTGCAAACAGCTACGAAATTTGCCCAACAAAAAGGATACGACTACCTTCTCTTTATGGATGCCGATGGCCAGCACGACCCGGTTTATTTGGAACCACTCGCCACGTATCTCCTGGAACATGACCTGGACCTGGTTATTGGCTCGCGTTTCGGATCGGGAATTCCCAAAGATGTGTCGTGGCCCCGGCGGGTTATGATGCAAATCCTTGCCGTGATGACCAGCGCCGCCTTGCGGCAGAGATTCACGGACACGACCTCCGGGTTCAAAGCTGTGCGGAACACTATCTTTGGAGAAATGCAAGCAGCTCACATCGTAGATTTCCACTCCGAGTTTCTTGTGTATTTGAAGATGCGGGGCTACAAGCTAGGTGAGATCGGGGTTGCCATGCATCCAAGACACTCAGGCCAATCCATGCACAACTGGATGTCGCTACTGAGCCTTCCTCCGCGAACGCTGGTGGGTCTGGTCATGGGCGCTCTGGAGGCAATGGCGGCGAATCGGCAAAGACATCCTTGATAGGAGAAACATGATGACGTGGACTTCCATCCTTTTTACCGATGTCATAAGCATCATTGCAATAGTGGGCGTGTTCCGCCTCCTCAGAAGAAGGCTTTTGACTGTTAGCATTGGGTTGGCATGGATATTGGTCGTGGGGGGTCTCGCGGCTGTTATGACGGTGCCACCATTGAGAAACCTCTGGATTCATGTCAGCAAGACCTTCTTCGACTCTCCCCCTTATATAGTCGCCCTGGTATTGTTCCTACTTGTTTTCCTGATCTACCAATCAGTGGTGGTCTCGGTATTGCAACGTCAGGTCCGGGAAATGGGGCAACACATAGCGCTCAATCTTCCTCGCGTCCAAAGAAACACCGGGAACTGAATGTCAGTCTGAAGGCTTGTCATCCTGTTTTTGACCCTTGGGGAGTGGAACGACACGATGCGTTTGTCCAAGGTAATGGTCACGGGTGGAGCTGGTTTCATCGGATCTCACCTTGTTGATCGTCTGCTGCGCGACGGAATGGAAGTGGTGGTTGTGGACAACCTCACCACAGGCAGACGGTCTAACCTGAATGCAGGCGCAGCATTCCACGAGGTGGACATATCCGATCCCAGGCTAGAAGAGCTTTTCAGACAGGATAAGCCTGAAGCCGTTTTTCACCTTGCTGCTCAGATAAGTGTATCCCGGTCCCTCAACGACCCTATTTATGATGCAACATGCAATATCATCGGGGCCATTCACCTGCTGGAACTGTGCAGGCGCTTTGAAGTGGAGCGATTCGTCTACAGCTCCACCGGTGGGGCGCTCTATGGCGAACCGGAACGTCTTCCCTGCTCTGAGGAACATCCTGTCAGGCCTCTCTCCCCTTACGGAGTCAGCAAGTATGCAGGGGAACACTATTTGCGTTGCATTGGGTCCATGGCGAGCATGAAGTACTCCATACTAAGATACGCCAACGTATATGGGCCCCGGCAGGACCCCGAAGGCGAAGCCGGGGTCATCGCTATCTTCGCCAAGCGCCTGCTTCAGAACAGGCAAGTCGTAATATATGGTTCAGGCCAACAAGAGAGGGACTTCGTCTATGTGGACGACGTTGTTGATGCCAACCTGCGCGTCCTTCAGAAGGAAGCCCAAGGCCCTTACAACATTGGGACTGGCAGAAGCACCAGTATTGAAGTGATCTTCCACAAACTCGCCCAGTTGACCAATTGCAGACTGCCGCCCTTGTATGATCCTCCCAGGAAAGGCGAGGTTGCGAAAATCTCGCTGGACATTGCCCGCGCCACCTCTGAACTTGATTGGTTGCCCACGACGGACTTGGATGAGGGTCTAGCAAGGACCGTAGAATACTTCAGGAGCACTTCCGCCCAGTAGTCCTGGTTCCTGCCACAGAAAAACTGGCGGCCCTTCGACCCGGCCCGGCCACAGTTCTGAACCCCAGCGCCGAAGCGACAATCAACTATCCGATGGTACAACCCCGTAAGACCCGTGTCTGCTACTTCCTACACAGCGGGAGCGTAGGCGGAGCGACCCTTAGCCTGCTGTACCTGCTCCAACAGATGGACCGAGAGCGATACGAGCCGGTCGTTGTCTTCCTGCACGATACTCCCATGCGCCAACAGTTCCAGGAGCTTGGAGTGCAGACCCTGGTCCCCCAAGGCATGACCTACTTCTCACATACGACGGGTGAGTCTCTGGGCCTGCGCAATCCTCGCGGTTGGTCCCAGGTCGTCAGCTTCATCCCCAGCGTCTGGAAAAGCTACCGATTGGTCCAAGGCTTGCGGCCAGATGTTGTTCATGCTAACTCCTCTACCCTGTCGCCACAGGTCATCGGCGCCAAGCTGGCCGGGGCGAAGGTAGTGTGGCACATACGGGAGCATGTTTTGGATGGCTTCCTGGGCCTGCGCAAGGGCTTTCTGCAATGGGTTGCCCGACGCTACGCCGACGCCCTCATCACAATAATGGAAGGTGCGGGTGAACGCCTGGGCACACCCGACAAGGCCACTCTTGTCTATAACTTTGTGGATTTCGCTTTTTTTGACCGCCGCCTGCGAGATGAGGCCCTGGCGCAAGGATCGCCGCGCCCCAGGAGCGTTGTCATGCTGGGCGGCGTGGACAGGATCAAAGGAACGCTGGAGCTAGCCCAGGCGTGCCAACTGGTGCAGGGGAACCTGGGTGAGGTGCGCTTTATCGTGGCGGGCTACGGAGGCGAGGGCGCACCGAAAGGACGGCTCAACCCCAGGCGATGGCTAAGCATGTCCCTGGGCAGTGGACGGTACGTGGAACAGGTGCTGAAGCTCTGCAAGCCGCATGACCACAGTGGCCTGGAGCTTGTGGGCGTGGTGAAAGACGTGCCGCGCCTTCTGGCCCAGTCAGACCTTCTGGTCTTTCCCTCCACCGAGCCACACTTCGCCCGCCCTGTCATAGAGGCTGGGGCCATGGCCTTGCCCGTGGTGGCATCGGATATACCCGGGCCTCAGGAACTGGTGGTGCATGGCAAGACTGGCCTTCTCGTCCCGCCGGGAAACCCAAGGGCCCTGGCGGATGCTATCATCGCTCTCCTCTCTGACGATGATAAGGCCCGCTCCATGGGGGAAGCCGGCTATCAGCAGGCCCAACGCCTGTTCAACGCCCGCATCAATGCCCAGGCAACCTTTGCCATCTACGAGCGGGTTCTGCGGGGAGAACCGGTTGCACCCCCAGACCACCATGACCAGGAGAAGGCGAATCCACCTTCTCCCAGAGGCGCAGCTATCCATCCGCTATGGGCCTCAGCGTTTCTGGTGTGGATGGCTGCCCTGGTAGGAATCTACGTGTGGAACATACTCCACGTGGGCGGCCGGTGGGACAGGGTACAAGACCTCGTTGGCCGGCTGTTCGGTTGAGCCACCCCCTATGGACGCTGCTGACATGGCTTACGGTGGTCGCAGTGGCCTGTTCTGCGGGCCATGTGCTCTTCAAGGCCCTTCGCTTGCCTCAAACGCCGCGCCAGGACACGGCTGTCCTGAGCGTGGCCCTTGGCCTGGGGTTGCTGGTGGTTGGGACCTCGGCGCTGGGATGGCTGGGGTTGTTTCAGCGCGCCTGGCTATTGGCCTGGTTTGGGGCTGTGGCAGTAGTGGCCCTGGGCAACGCCTGGTACCAGTGGATGCATCGTGGGCGTTCTGGAATTTCAATGGTGCTGCGCCTGCCGCCCTGCCGCACGTATCCCGCATGGATGTACGCCGGAACGCTGATAGCCTTCGCCCTGGCATACCTGGCCTATGCCATGACACCGCCCCTGGAAGGGGACACGCTGCATTCCTACCTGGACGTGCCTCGCCAGTTCCTGGAGGCCGGACGCATCCTTCCTCTGCCCTACGAGCTGCACTCGTCCGTGCCTCTGAACGTCCAGATGCTGTCGGTGCTGTCCCTGGGCATGGCCGGCGACGAGCTGGCGCAGATGCTGGCCAGCTTCACCATGGTCATGGGCGCCACGGCGGCAGTGTACGTGCTGGGGCGAAGGTTCATTTCGCCAGAGGCGGGGCTACTGGGGGCCGTCATCTTCATGACGATGTACACAGTGCAGGCCATGGTTCCCAGCGCCAAGACCAACCTGGGCTGGGCATTCTGGGACCTGCTGGCCGTATATGGCATAGCCCGATGGGGATGGGAGCGGCCACGGAGCAAACGCTGGCTGTTGGCCGCTGGGGTGTTCAGCGGGCTGGCTATAGGCTCCCTGTACTCCGGCTCCTTCACAGCCCTCTTGCTGGGCACGGCTGTCGTTCTGGCGCTGCTGGGAAGGGGGGTGGCGGCGGCCGTGAAGGGCGCGATCCTTTACGCCTTTCCAGCCATGCTGCTCAGCGGAGGTTGGTTGCTTCGGAACTGGCAGGACACTGGCAACCCGGTCTATCCTGTCTTCAACGGTTTGCTTGGCCTCCCCTCTGTGGAGTTAGCAGAGTACGCACGCCACAGCCTTTGGGGGATGCTCAAGGCCCCCTGGGAGATGTCCACTGGCTACATCGTCGGCAGCTTTGGACGTCCCGTAGGCCCTCTTGTCCTGGGAGGACTACCTGCCCTGATAGTGGCAAGAGGTCTGAACCGCAGGCTCCTTGCGGCGCTGGGCTTTGTGGCAATCTGGTACGTGTTGTGGTACTTTGGAGTGCAGCGGCCCCGGAACATGCTCACTATCCTGGGGATTCTGAGCATCGCCTCGGCGACAGGGTATTTGGCCCTGGTCCAGCGCAGCCGCCTGGTGAAATACGTGCTGCCGGGGTTCTTCGGAGCGTTTTTGCTTTACAGCTTTGCCCTCTATGCCCGAGAAACCCTCACCGTGACCAGGTACGGGCGCTACACCCTCGGCCTGGAAAATAGGGAGGCCTATCTGGAGCGCAACCTAAAGCCCACCGATGCGGGGCCAACCTTAGCAATGATTCATGCTATGGAGACGCTGCCCGCCACCGCGCGCATCCTTAGCTTGTACACAGGGAACGGCTACTATGCGCCACGGCCCTTTATAGACTCCAGGATGGTAGATGGCGATTTCTCGCAGGACACTGCCGCCGACGCCACAAGCCTGGTCAAGCAGTGGCACGTCGCGGGCATCACCCACGTGTTCATCGCCGAAGGGTATCTGGCCCGTGCCGCCTCTTGGGGGAGTGATCTGGAGATCGTGCTGGACAGCAGTTTCGCAGACCGTTGCCTCACCGAGATCTTCAACGACCGGGGCCAAAGCTTGTATCTACTACGTTGCTAGCTCAGTTTGAATAGCCAAACGAGCGCTACTGTATAATAGAAAGGACAGACAAGGCAAGGCAGATGTTTAGTACTCGCAGAAGAGAGGCGGCAGGCAGCAGTTTTGCCCTTGGTTTGGTGCTTCTTGTCGGGCTGTTTGCCATTGTGATCACCACTTACCTGCTGATCAATCCTGCTTCGTTGCCCTCTCAATGGTACCTGCCTCTAGCGGCAAGATTTGTACCCACGGTGCTAGTTGGGGTCTTCTCCCTGTTGCTTCCCTTGTTCTCACTGGCATTTGCCTTGCTCCTGATGTTGGGCGGCTCGCCTCTCCTGGAATCCGCCCGTCCACTGTTTCCCCTGAGCCCTTTCTGGACCCTCTTGGGCATGACTGTGCCAGGGCTGGTAATACAGAACTTGCGGCGAAATAATGCGCTGCCGTGGGGCATCATGCTTGCCATGCTGTCCATAATGGCTTTGGCGGCGTTGTACGAACTGCAATCGTTCAGTCGCAGCACTCAAGGAGTGCTGTTCCCCCTTTTCGCAGGGTTCATGCTGGTTACTGCTTTGGGAATGTTGCAGACTGCCAAACAGATCACCTTTGTAGTCAGCGCCCTGATAATTGCCTTCCTGGCCCTTGAGCTTCAGCTTTTGCCTTTCTTGATTCCTTCCTGGGGTACCCTTGGCGGCATTCTCCGGCAGACCACCCAGGTTTCCAGCCTGCGTCAAGTCACCAGTCTGGACTGGCTATTGAGCGCCGTGGCTTTGCTTTGCTTAGGGATGGCTGCCCAGTCCACGGGAAGGTGGCGGCTTTTGCTCCTTGGTTTGTTCCTGGTGTTCGCCACATCATCCCTCCTCACGTTCACCAGAGGCTCTTTCATCGCCCTTGGAGCCGGCGTCTCGGGACTCCTCATTCTCGGCAACACCCGACAAAGCCGGCGGTTGGGCTGGACTGTATCCGCAGGTCTCTTGCTGTTCCTAATCGCAAGGTACTCAGGGGCCTGGACGTACAGCGTTGAGCTCCGAGGACTGGACATGGAGCTTGAAAGGCTTCAAGCCGGGGAACCGGGCAGGCTCGCCGTCCTGTTGGAAGGGATTAGAGCCATGCCTTCACATCTGTTTGTTGGGCAAGGGGCTATGGGCACCGCTGCTCACTCCTCTTTCTTGGATGTCTGGAATAACTATGGAGGCGTCACCGCAGTCTTGCTGTGGGGCTTCGTGCTCTTCCTTTTTCGTCGCAGCTTTGTGCTGGCAAGAGCGGCGACCTCAGCCCAAACTGCCCCCAAGGTGAAGGCGCTAGCCTTGGGCCTGTACTGCAGCTTCGCAGGAATGGTGGCCACCTCTTTGGTGGAGCCCTCGTTCTTCAATCTGACCTTTTCAGTGGTTTTCTGGCTCCTGCGCGGCCTTGAGCTTGCCATCTGGCGCTCCGGGCTAGCGCCACTGCCGCAACCCAAATCAGACCGCCGCAGACGACTCGTTGCCCCAACACCCATGGCCTCACTTCCCCAAAAGACTCCTGATGGGGACGCGCCGGCCTGACATGCCCCGGCAGTTGACCCACTACCTTCGCTCTCCCTGGCGATTCCCCTGGTCGTTCAGCGTGTGGCTGCTGCACCAACGCCTCAACAAAGCTGTCTCCAAGCGTTCCCTCTTCAACGGCAGGCGACACTCCCTGGATACCAGGACATTCCAGAATCGTTACGCTTCCCTCGCCGGCGACCCAGCAGCCCTGACCGCACACTTGAAAACCCGAACCGGTCCAGGTTTCTTCGGACTATCGGGCCCAGGCGCAAGCTCCACCTTCGCCCTGAATGCCGCGTCCTCATCCTGGGGAAACAAGGTCTTACAGCAGGCGCAGGCTTCAAGGAACCACGTGTTTGAATATGCTGGACTGGGGCAGGTCAATCTGGGATCCAGGATAGACTGGCTGCAAGACCCCTTTGCCGGCGAAGCGGCGCCCACTCCTGAGCCATCGCCAGACCTGCGAGCCACTTGGGAGCTCAATCGGTGCCATCAGCTTGTGTCCCTGGGCCTTGGCTACAGGCTCACCGGCGATGATGCCTACATAGAGGAGCTAGCCGCCCAGATGGCCTCCTGGGCAGAGGCCAATCCGGTGGGTGTTGGGCCCAACTGGCAGTCGGCTATGGAGGCCGCCCTCCGCATCATCAACTGGACGTGGGCCTTCTACCTGTGCCGCACATCTCCCAGGTTCTCGCAACAGGCCGTCCAGGAGTTCATGCGGCAAGTGGCCTTCCACGGGCGGTTCATCGCGGAGAACCTGGAGCGCAGCGCCTTCAGCAACAACCACTATCTGGCTGACGGCATTGGCCTGCTGCACCTGGGTATCCTGTTCCCAGAGCTAAGGGCCAGCAAGAAGTGGCTCAAAATGGGCTGGCAGATCGTCACCCAGGAAACCCTGGTCCAAACATATCCTGACGGCGTTGGCTTTGAAGGCTCCCTTCCCTACCACGGCTTTGTCCTGGGCCTGCTGCTGCAAACGGCAACTCTGTGCCAGCACAACGGCCAGACCTTGCCCAAGGCCGTCCTTGACAGATTGGAGCGAATGCTGGAGTACGTGATGGCGTACACTCGGCCCGACGGTTCCTATCCACACCTTGGCGACACCGACAGCGCCAGGCTCTGGCCCTTCGCCCTGGGCGCGCCGGAATCCCACTGCTCCTTGCTGGCTGTAGGGGCAGCGCTCTTCCGCAGGGCCGACTTCAAGGCGGCCTCAGGCGGCTGGACGCAGGAGGCGCATCTTCTGCTGGGAGAGGAGGGCCGCAAGGCATTCGCCGAGCTACCGGAGGAATCCTCCAACACGTACGTGTCCCAGGGCTTCAAAGCCAGCGGTATTTTTGCCATGCGTCAGGGCGACCTGCACCTGCTGATAGACTGCGCCGACGTGGGCCTGCGGGGCCGCGGCGGCCACGGCCACAACGACTGCCTCAGCTTTGAGCTTTACGCCTATGGCCGCACCTTTCTGGCGGATTCGGGCACGTACAGGTACGCCGCGCCAACAGAGGAGCGCAATCTCTTCCGGGGAACCGCTGCTCACAACACCGCCATGGTGGACGGACAGGAGATGGCGGACCTGTCGTTGAACGATCCCTGGCGCATCGCCGACGAAGCCCGCCCAAGCCTGCACCTGTGGCAATCAAATACAGACTACGACCTCTTTGATGGCTCGCACAGCGGCTACATGCGCCTGCCTGACCCGGTGCGCCATCGCCGGCGAATCATGTTTGACAAGCAGCACACCTTCTGGGTGTTGGAGGACCGCTTTCTAGGCAAGGGCCAGCACCGCTTTGAGATGCTCTTTCACTTCACACCCATGCCCGTCGCCCGTCTTGAGGAGGGCGGCCTCGCCATCGTCACGGCCAACCCGGAGGGCGGCAACCTCGTCATCTTGCCCCTGGATATTGAAGGGCTGCGCCTGGAAATCCGCACAGGTTGGGTCTCTCGCCAGTATGGCGCCAGGGTCGAAGCGCCAGTGGCGTGCTGCGCCTTTGATGCCTCGGCCCCGGCAACCGTCAGGTTCTGCCTCTATCCCTACCTGCCAGGCAAACTACAAGCGCCTGAGAGGTTGCGAAGGGACGCTGTGCGGCTCTGCGATGTGTGGGCATTGAAAGCGCCCATTAGCTAGGCACAGCTACGAAAGAGCTATGAGCGCCAAGGCGAAGACCGTTTGCATGATACTCATGGGTGAGCTGACCTACGATGGCCGCGTCCGCAAAGAGGCCCTTAGCCTGGTGAAGCACGGGTACAGGGTCACCGTCATCACCATGCCCAAGGCGCGGGAGAAGCTGGACGGGCTTGAACCTGTGAGAGTGAAGCAAACGCTCCTGGTCGGCCGCCGCCTCATGCGGCAGTCCAGCGGCCTTGCCTTTAAGTATGGCGAGTTCGTCGCCAGGGCCGCAGCCCGGGCCATTGCCCAGCCAGCCAGCGTCTACCACGCCCATGACCTCCCTGCCCTGCTGCCTGCCTACATCGCAGCAAAAGTTAAAGGCGCGCGCCTGGTGTACGATGCTCACGAGCTCTGGACGGAGCAGGGTACAAGCTACTCCGACCGAAACGTCTGGCGCAGGCCGGAGCGATGGCTCCTGCGGCGCGTGGACGGCGTTGTCACCGTGAATGACTCGCGGGCCAAGATCATCCACGAAGAGTACGGCTCGCCAGTGGCCCCCGTTGTGGTCCGCAATTGCCCGCCCTTCAGCCAGGCGTTGCCCAGCGACTCTCAGCCCCTCCGCCAGTTCGCGGCCACCCATGGACAAAGGGGAGCCAGGGTCGTACTTTACCAGGGGGGCATCGCACCAGACCGCTGCTACGAGACGCTCATAGACGCTGTCCCCAGTCTGAGGAACGGAGTTGTGGTGGTGCTCCTGGGCTACGGAAACGAGGGATACGTGGCCCAGCTCAAGGCACGGGTCCAGGAGAAAGGCCTGCAAAGCAAAGTCCTGTTCCATGCCGCGGTGCCTAACGCCCAGATACTGGAGTATACTGCCTCCGCCGACCTGGGCGTTGTCTTCTACGACGACAACTGCCGCAATAACCGGTACTGCGCCCCCAACAAGCTGTACGACTACATGATGGCCGGAATTCCCTCCGTGGCCAGCGACCTCCCAGGCATCCAGGAGGTAGTCCAGAGGGAGGATGTGGGGGTACTGGTGAACTCAAAAGACCACCGGTCTATTGCTACAGGGATAAACCGCCTGCTGGATGACCCTGACCACTACCAGGTCCAACGGCAGAAGGCGCTCCGTCTCGCGCAAGAGCAATTCAACTGGGAGCGCCAGGAGCATGAGCTCCTGGGGCTGTACGAGCGATTGTTGAAGGCAGCCTGAACCCACCATGTGCGGCATTTGTGGAGCGATTGGCCCTAACCCACCCGAAAACCTTCAGGCCCGGGTACATGCCATGAATCAGGCGATGATACACCGCGGCCCTGATAGTGAAGGGTGCTTTTCTGACCAGAGAGGCGCTATTGCCATGCGCCGTCTCGCCATCATTGACTTGCAAACGGGAGACCAGCCAATTCCCAATGAAGACAAGGCCTTGTGGGTGGTCCTGAACGGGGAAGTCTACAACTACATTGAGTTAGGAGAGGACCTGAAGGGCAAGGGGCACCGATTCAGGACCCTTTCGGACACCGAGACCATCGTTCACGCATACGAGGAGTACGGGGTTGATGTGCCTCTGCACCTGGAAGGGATGTTCGCCTTCGCCATCTACGACACCCGTGACGGCTCCCTCTTCATGGCCCGCGACCGTTTTGGGGAAAAGCCCCTCTTCTACTCGCAGAGGGGCAATACCCTGGTGTTCAGCAGCGAGGTGCGGAGCCTGCTGGAGTGGCCTGAGATACCCCGACGCATAGATAGGGAGGCCCTGGCATACTACCTGCGAATGGGCCTGGTACCAAGCCCGCTGACGCTTCTTGAAGGCGTGCGGGAGTTGCCGCCTGGCTGCGCGCTGCTCTGGCGCAGCGGGCAGCCTACCGTTCGCCCCTACTACACTCCTGACTACCAGCCAAGCCCGGAGCTAGAGGACGAGGCCGATGCCGTTGAAGCCGTGCGGGAAGCCGTTTGGAAAGCGGTGCGGCGCCAGATGCGCAGCGACGTGCCCCTGGGCGCTTTTCTTTCCGGCGGCATAGACTCCAGCACCGTGGTAGCGATGCTCCAGGCCAATGCCTCGCGGCCGGTCAAGACCTACACCCTTCAGAACGAAGACTCCGCATTTGATGAAAGCAACGTAGCCTCAGCGGTGGCAAGACACCTGGGCACCGACCACCACGTTATCCCTGTCAAGAATGCAGGCTTCTCCCCTGATGACATCTGGCGGATCGTGGAGCACGTGGGCATGCCCCTCATTGACGAGTCTGCCATTGCTGCATACCTTCTGAGCAAGGCCGCCCGTCAGGAGGTGACGGTGTGCCTCACCGGCGACGGCGGCGATGAGATGTTTGGCGGCTATCGTGTCTTCCCTTGGGGTATTACAGTGAACCGCATCGGGAAGGTGCCTGCACCCATTCTGAACGCCGCCTGCGGACTGCTCACTCCCGTAGCCAGCTTCCCATCCATACCAGGCTCATCTCTGTTCAGGAAGGCAAAGCGGGCGCTGGAGGCCGCTGCCCAGCCGGGGCTGCGGCAATTCGCTACCATCAACTCCTTCACCCTGTCCAGTGAAATGAGGGAGCTGGCCGCTGACGCAGAGCTGGCCAAGATTGGTTGTGGAAACCTTCCCCGTGTCACCAGCCTGCCGGAAGGGGTCGCTGCTTGGACGACTCTGCGAAGGCTCATGTACTATCGCCTGAAGAACAACCTGCCTCAGATCATGCTGGTCAAGGGCGACCGCATGAGCATGGCCGCCTCCCTGGAGCTGCGGGCGCCCTTTTTGGACGTTGCCGTGGCTGAACTATCGTCCAAGTTGCCGGATAGGTTTCTCCTGCGAGGAGGAGTGGGCAAGTACGTCTTGCGACAGGTGGCCCGCCCTCTTCTACCAGATACAGTCTTCTCGCACCCCAAGACTGGCTTTGGCATCCCCCTGCACCTCTACAGGAACGAAGCCTTCGCCTCCTTCGCCAGGGAGCTGCTTAGCCAGAGACAGGGCCCGCTCCAGCTCCTATCACCCGTGGCCCTGAACAGGGTACTGCGCCTGGGCCTTACGCGGTCAGAAGACCGGGGCGACATTACGGTGGAACGGGCCCTCTACCAGCTATGGGCTTTGGTGCAGTTGGCCGCCTGGGGCCAGAGGTTCAAGGTAACGGCCTAGCCGTGCGGCAAGTAGTGCAATACCAGGCCACGGGCAAGATTGAGACCATGGAAGTGCCGGAGCCCGCCCTTCAGCCCGGCGGCGTCCTGGTGCACACCGCCTTTTCGGTGCTGAGTCCGGGAACTGAGCGCGCCTCCCTGGAGTTCGGCCAGCAGAGCCTGGCCCAGAAGGCTCTGCGCCGCCCGGACATGGTGCGCCGCGTTCTCCAGAGGGCCTGGCAGGACGGCATTCCCGCCACAGTGCGCGAGGTACATCAGCGTGTGAACCGCCCCTCTCCCATGGGCTACAGCTCTGCAGGAGTAGTCCTCCAGGTAGGGGAAGGCGTACAGGGGTTCAGGCCGGGCGATAGGGTTGCCTGCGCGGGCAGCCAGTACGCCTGCCATGCCGACGTGGCCTTCGTCCCCCAGAACCTGGCCGTCCCGGTGCCTGCGGGAGTACCCCTGGACCACGCCGCCTTCGCCACCATCGGGGCCATTGTCATGCAGGGAGTGCGCGTAGGGCAGGTGTCTTTGGGAGAGCGCGTGGCGGTCGTCGGCCTGGGCCTTGTGGGCCAGCTTACGGTACAGATAGCCAGGGCCGCCGGCGCACGGGTGCTGGCTGTGGACCTGGACCCCTTCAGGGTTGAGCTAGCTCGCTCCGCAGGAGCAGAAGTTGCCGTCCTTCGGTCCGAAGCCGAGGCCGCCGCCGCCGCCTTCAGCGAGGGCTACGGCGTAGACATGGTGCTGCTGACCGCCGCTACCCAGAGCAACGACCCCATCAACCTGGCCGCTGCCATGGCCAGGGAGAAGGGGCTGGTGATAGTTGTAGGCGATGTGGGCCTGGCCGTGCCCCGGGAGCCGTTCTACGCCAAGGAGTTGGAGCTCCGCCTTTCCCGCTCCTACGGCCCCGGCCGCTACGACCCCATCTACGAAGAGGAGGGGATTGACTACCCCTATAGCTACGTCCGCTGGACCGAGCGCCGCAACATGGCCTCCTTCCTGGAACTTGTGGCCTCGGGCCGGGTCACCCTGGGCCCCCTGATAACCCACCGCTTTCCCGTGACCTCCGCCGCCGAGGCATACCTGGCCATACAGGGCGAGGCCGCCGGGCGCTCCGTGGGCGTGGTGCTGGAGTACGATACGCAGCGCCCATCGCCCGCCCGCATCGCCGTCTCCAGCGCCGCCCCGCCTTCTACCGGCTCAGTCAAGATAGGCATGGTGGGCGCCGGCAGCTTCGCCCGCTCCACTCTCCTGCCCGCCATCAAAGCGGACCGCAATACGGCGCTTCAGGGCGTCATCACAGGCTCTGGCCTGACGGCGGCGGCCATCGCCAGGGAGTTTGGCTTTGGGTACTGCGCCTCGTCCACGGAGGAGCTACTGAGAGACCCTGGGGTCAACTGCATCGTCATCGCCACGCGGCACAACCTCCACTCGCAGCAGGTGGTCGCCGCCCTGGAAGCCGGCAAGGACGTTTTCGTGGAGAAGCCCCTGGCTATAACGGAGGCAGAGTTGGCCGCGATAGCGAAGGCGCACCACCAGGCGGGCCGACGCCTGATGGTGGGCTTTAACCGTCGCTTTGCACCCCTGGCCGTCAGGATGCGCGAGTTCCTGGCAGGCCGCCATGCGCCCCTGGTCATGACCTACCGCGTGAACGCGGGCCGCGTGCCGCCCAATCACTGGACTCAGGACCCAGCAGTAGGTGGAGGGCGCATCATCGGCGAGGCATGCCACTTCGTGGACCTGCTGGGTTTCCTGGCAGGGGCGCTGCCTGTCTCCGTCTACGCCCAGTCGGCGCAACACTTGGCGCAGGGAAGGCAGGCCGACGACGAGGTGACGCTGGCCGTCGCCTTCGCCGACGGCTCAATCGGCAACGTGGTCTACGCCGCCGGGGGCGACGCCACCTACCCCAAGGAACGCCTGGAAGTCTTCGGCGACGGCAGGACGGCGGTGCTGGACGACTTCCGCACTCTGGAGCTTTCTCACCACGGGCGCAAGGAGACCGTAAAAGGGAAGCCGCCGGGCGACAAGGGCCATAGGGCGGAATGGCGCGCCTTCGCGGAGGCTATCCAAAAGGGCGGGCCATCGCCCCTACCCTTTGAGGAGGCCGTGGCCGCCACCCTGGCGACCTTCCGGGCCATGGAATCCATTCGTTCCGGGAAGCCAGAACCTGTCAACATGCAAGGGTTCCCGAGAGACGCCATGGTGGGCGCTCAGTCCAACCCACCATCGGCATAGCCTCCCGCACCCTCAAGAAGCTGCGATGCACCCCAGACCCAGACTCAACCTGCACATCTACGGCAGCAACATCACGCACGAGAGCCGCATCTTGAAAGAGACGGAGACCATTGCGCGGCTGGGTCTGGTGGACAAGGTCTACATCATTGGTCTATGGGAAGAAGGGCTGCCCTCGGAAGAGGCGGTAGACGACAGGCGTACCATCCTGCGCATCAAGCCCTGGTCACGCTGGCTGGGCGAGGGCACCATACCAAAGTCTCTGAAGCTGGCGGAGTGGATGTCACGAATAGCCTTGAAGTTCCTGGCACAACGAGTGGCCATGGTCAACATCCACTATGTAGCAGGCCTCCCTACAGGCGCTTTCTTCAAGGTCTTCAAGGGATCAAAGCTCATTTATGACACCCACGAGCTTGAGACGGAGCGCCATGGATGGGGCAAATGGCGAAGGAAACTGGCCAAGGCAGTGGAACGCCTTTTTATTCCTTTGGTGGACGAGATCCTGGTTTCCAGCCCGCCCTACGCTGAGTGGTATGCGAAGGCCTATGGCAAACGGGCGCATACAGTCCTTAACACTCCCAGCTACGCTCCCATCCGCACTACCAACCTCTTCCGCGAGAGGTTTGGAATCTCCTCGGACAAGACCATCTTCCTGTACCAGGGGGCGGTGGGCACGGGCCGCCGCACAGAGGAGATTCTGGGGGCTTTTGGCAACTCCAAAGACCCCGACAAAGTCGTCGTGTTCATGGGGTATGGCCCCCTGGAAGGTATGATAAAGGAGGCCGCTGCAAGGCATCCCAACATCTTCTTCCACCCGGCGGTGAAGCCCAGCGAAGTGCTGCACTATACCGCCTCCGCCGATGTTGGCTTCTGCATCATTGAAAACACCTGCCTGAGCTACGAGTTCACGTCGCCTAACAAGATGTTTGAGTACGCCATGGCGGGACTTCCAGTAGTTGTTGCCAATTTCGGCGAGATGAAACGCCTTATTGAGGCCCACAGGATCGGCTACGTGCTCCAGGACTCCACCGCTGGCGGCATCTCGGAGCTGATAGCGCGAGTGGACAAGGCCGAACTCCAGACCTTCAGGGAGAACCTGGCTTCTTTCGGAAAGATCTACAACTGGGAAAACCAGGAGAAGGTGCTGGCCCAGGTCTACCAGAAGTACTTGCCCGCCAAGAAATGATCGTCATCGTCAACTACGGCATGGGGAATCTGGGGGCCGTCGCCAATATGCTGAAGAAGATCGGCGCTCCAGCCCAGATCACCTCCGATCCTGCCGCCATCTTGCAGGCCGATGGCATCATTCTGCCTGGCGTCGGCGCCTTTGACGTGGGCATGAAGAACCTGGAGGACTCAGGCCTTCTTGCCACTTTGAACGAGGCTGCCTTGACGCTCAACAAGCCTGTCCTTGGCCTTTGCCTGGGCATGCAGCTCCTCACCAACAGCAGCGAGGAGGGCCAGCGCCCTGGCCTGGGCTGGATCGCGGGCCGCGCTATTCGGTTTCGCTTTGATGAGACCGCGGAGGCGAGCCTCAGGGTCCCACACATGGGCTGGAACGAGGTAACCCTTGCCAAGGGACATCCCTTGTTTTCCTTTCCAGAGGGTCGCGTGCCCCGCTTCTACTTTGCCCACTCGTACCACGTGGCGGCAGCGGACTCTTCCGACATCCTTGCCGAGGCCACCTACGGACTCCGCTTCGTGGCAGCCGTGCAGCGCGCCAACATCATGGGCGTCCAGTTCCATCCCGAAAAGAGCCAGAGTACCGGGTTACAGGTGCTCAGGAACTTCGCCGCCCTCATGCGTGACGGCGTGCGCGGCGCGAAGC